>CAYVUQ010000043.1:0-9167 GCA_964454915.1 uncultured Puniceicoccaceae bacterium | reverse complement strand
CATTCTCAGGGGCGGTCGCGAGGCATTCCACTCCAATCAGGCACTGGCGAGCCTGGTCCGCGTGGCTCTCGAAGAGGAGGATTTCGATCCGGACACGGTCCAACTCATCCCGACCACGGACCGGGCCGCACTGGGATACCTGCTGAAGATGGACGAGTTTGTCCACTGCATCGTCCCTCGGGGTGGAGAAGGTCTGATCCGATTCGTGGTGGAGAATTCGACCATTCCAGTAATCAAACACTACGAAGGAATCTGCTCGCTCTATCTCGACGCCGAAGCCGAGCCAACCATGGCCGCCAGGCTGGTGCTGAACGCCAAATGCCAGAGGCCAGGTGTGTGCAACGCAATCGAAAATCTACTGGTCGAGCGCAACTTCGCGGAACGTCACCTGGCGGAGATTGGCAAAACACTGGCCGGAGAAGGAGTCGAATTAAGGGCCGACAAGGAGGCCGCCGACATCCTCCGGGGCAATGGAGTGTCATGCGGCGAAGCATCGGAGGAGGACTGGTCCACCGAGTATCTCGATCTAATTCTCGCTGTGAAGGTGGTCGGGGGTCTGGACGAGGCGATCACCTTCATCAACGACTACGGCTCTCAACACAGTGACGCGATCATTACCGAAAACGAGGAAACGGCCCGAAAGTTTCTTCGTGGAGTCGATTCCTCTACCGTGTACTGGAACGCCAGCACCCGGTTCACGGATGGATTTGAGTTCGGGCTTGGTGCGGAGGTGGGGATATCCACGGACCGGCTGCATGCGCGCGGGCCAATGGGAATTCGCGAATTGTGCACCTATAAATATGAAGTCTTCGGACACGGAGAGGCACGGGAATGAGTCCTCTGGAGGAACTCCGCGCCACCGTCGCCCGCCTGCGCGGACCGGACGGTTGTCCCTGGGACCGCGAGCAGACCCATGAGTCGCTTCTCCCCTGCCTGATCGAGGAATGCGCCGAGGTTCTTGAAGCGGTTGATCTTTCGGATTTCGAACTCCTCGAAGAGGAACTCGGGGACATTCTCTTGAGCGTCTTCATGCACGCCCAAATCGCAGAAGAGAACGGTCGCTTTTCCCTCGACGATGTCGCCCAGGGCATCAACAGGAAACTCGTCCGACGTCACCCGCACGTTTTCGGCCCAAAAGCCGGACCCATGGGAACGGAACGGGTTCTCGCACAGTGGGAGGAAATCAAGGCGGCTGAGAAAGCGGAGAAGGGAGTCGCGACGGAAGGACTTTTTAAGAATCTTCCTCCAAGACTGCCAGCATTGTATTATGCAGCGGAGACTGCCAAGTGCTTCCGAAAAAACAACCTCCCGCGGGTTCCCTCTTTTGATCCGAACGGGTTGAACGACGCGGTCGAAGCCCAATCTGCAGCGGAATCCCTTTTCAAGCTGGCCGCACTCTGCGACGCAAAGGGGTGGGACCCCGAGAGCCTCCTGCGCCAGCAATGCGACAGAGTGCGGAGCGAGGCTGAATCCGCGCACCCCTAATCCTGGAAGTCCTCGGAATCGATCGCTCCGAGCCCCTTGAGGATACGATAGTCTCCGTCAAAGAAATCGACGTAGTCGTCAATCACTTCCTCCTGCTCCTCTGAAACCTCTTCGTCGGCACCCTTGAAGACGATTGCGTTGAGTTGGGGCCTGTCATCGTTCAGGGCGTCGTAATAAGTCCGAAGGATGCGCTCGAAGAAGCCTTCGATTTCCCGTTCCGGGATGACCGTACGGAACCGCTGAAAATCAATGCGCGGCACGTAGTTGTCCACCTCTTCGGCAACCTTCTTTTCGATTTTCCCTTTCAGAACACTGTTCTCGCGACCCGTGTAAACCCGCGGCGGAATCCCCTTCTTCTTCCGCTGCTCGTTCTCCCGCTTCTTGAAGGCTGCGACACGCTTGTTCACTTCCTCCTTAATCGACTCACGGGCCTTTTCGTAAGCCTCCACCGAATCGAATCCCAGTTCCCGGACGGCGGCCAGGCGTGACGCCTGCGTCTCCGCCGAATCCTCGTCTGAGCGGTAGGTGGCACCCCCGAAATCCGCCAAACCATCCGAAAAAATGAACACGGCGTCGGGCTGCTGTTCCAACATGGCCGCTGTCACCATGATACGAGCATTGTCCTGATCCCAAGACCTCGCATTGACTCTTTCGGCGATGAGCGGGGTTTGCCAGGATTCCGCCTCCAGATTGCTTTCCCGGACGCCTGTCTGGTCCGGGCTTGTGTTGATCGGAGCGATCCACTCGGCGATATCTTCCTTGTTCGACTTCGTCGCGGGATTCAGCTTCGGCTTCCACGCTTCGACTCTGTGATCGTGAAACAGAAAAACGTTGAACAGCACCCCGGAAGGCAAATCGTTGATCACCCTCAGCACATCTTTCTTGATGACGTCGTAGGTGGGAATGCCACCCTTCTTGTCCTGGAGCAGGGCCGGTCGCACATCGATGGCAAACAGGAACTTCTCCCCACGCGCCTGTATCTTGAACATCTCCACCGAGACCTCGCCGATCCCCAAAGCGGCGCCGTCACCCAACTCCCCGAAACGTCCGTCGCCGAAACGACCGATATCCCCCGTGTTCCCGAGGTTGGGCACCTGGATATCGATCTCCGGCATCGCCAGATTGCCGACGGTCTGTACCTGGAGCTTTTGCCTTGGGCGCTGGGTCTGTTTCTGCTTTTCCTGAAAACGGTTCTTGAATTCGATTTTCACCGGGTCGATCCGTTCGGCCGGTGGCGGTTTGTCGAAAGTCGGATCACCCGGCTGGATCGCCTCGTACAGTGTGATGCCGCCGAAAATCGCCAGTGCCACCAGGTGGAGGAACAGGATGCCCGCCACGATACTCCACAACGCTTTATTCGGTGCCTTTTTCTTCGGGTGATACATCTCGAATTTCCAAGATCACGATAACGCTTAGCACATTAATCTCAAGTACGAAAGGCTGGTCTTCGGAGAACCGGAAAGCCCGGAGTCTCTGATGACACGTAGCGAAACCAATGGCACAGGACAGGGGCCTTGCTAGCTGACTGTGGTGCTCAACGAGGCCCTATTCCGTCCAGACCACCAAAGCGGCCCGGACAGCGACTCTGCGAGACTAATCCTGGAAGTCCTCGGAATCGATCGCTCCGAGCCCCTTGAGGATACGATAGTCTCCGTCAAAGAAATCGACGTAGTCGTCAATCACTTCCTCCTGCTCCTCTGAAACCTCTTCGTCGGCACCCTTGAAGACGATTGCGTTGAGTTGGGGCCTGTCATCGTTCAGGGCGTCGTAATAAGTCCGAAGGATGCGCTCGAAGAAGCCTTCGATTTCCCGTTCCGGGATGACCGTACGGAACCGCTGAAAATCAATGCGCGGCACGTAGTTGTCCACCTCTTCGGCAACCTTCTTTTCGATTTTCCCTTTCAGAACACTGTTCTCGCGACCCGTGTAAACCCGCGGCGGAATCCCCTTCTTCTTCCGCTGCTCGTTCTCCCGCTTCTTGAAGGCTGCGACACGCTTGTTCACTTCCTCCTTAATCGACTCACGGGCCTTTTCGTAAGCCTCCACCGAATCGAATCCCAGTTCCCGGACGGCGGCCAGGCGTGACGCCTGCGTCTCCGCCGAATCCTCGTCTGAGCGGTAGGTGGCACCCCCGAAATCCGCCAAACCATCCGAAAAAATGAACACGGCGTCGGGCTGCTGTTCCAACATGGCCGCTGTCACCATGATACGAGCATTGTCCTGATCCCAAGACCTCGCATTGACTCTTTCGGCGATGAGCGGGGTTTGCCAGGATTCCGCCTCCAGATTGCTTTCCCGGACGCCTGTCTGGTCCGGGCTTGTGTTGATCGGAGCGATCCACTCGGCGATATCTTCCTTGTTCGACTTCGTCGCGGGATTCAGCTTCGGCTTCCACGCTTCGACTCTGTGATCGTGAAACAGAAAAACGTTGAACAGCACCCCGGAAGGCAAATCGTTGATCACCCTCAGCACATCTTTCTTGATGACGTCGTAGGTGGGAATGCCACCCTTCTTGTCCTGGAGCAGGGCCGGTCGCACATCGATGGCAAACAGGAACTTCTCCCCACGCGCCTGTATCTTGAACATCTCCACCGAGACCTCGCCGATCCCCAAAGCGGCGCCGTCACCCAACTCCCCGAAACGTCCGTCGCCGAAACGACCGATATCCCCCGTGTTCCCGAGGTTGGGCACCTGGATATCGATCTCCGGCATCGCCAGATTGCCGACGGTCTGTACCTGGAGCTTTTGCCTTGGGCGCTGGGTCTGTTTCTGCTTTTCCTGAAAACGGTTCTTGAATTCGATTTTCACCGGGTCGATCCGTTCGGCCGGTGGCGGTTTGTCGAAAGTCGGATCACCCGGCTGGATCGCCTCGTACAGTGTGATGCCGCCGAAAATCGCCAGTGCCACCAGGTGGAGGAACAGGATGCCCGCCACGATACTCCACAACGCTTTGTTCGGTGCTTTTTTCCTGGGGTGATACATTTGATACTCGGGCTTTACTCGTTCAGGTGATATTCGTTCAAGCCAGCTAAGACGGAGGAACTCGCCCTAACCGGCCATGGCAAAGGACACCAAACGCACTCCGGCCTGCTTGAGAGCATTCAGCACATCGATAGAGCGCTGGTGAGGTGAATCCGGGTCGGCATCGATAGTGACGACAGTCTTGATCCCCACCCGGTCGGAGGACGCCTTGATACGGGCGAGGGTGTCTCTCAGCTCGGGCAATTCCCGGGATGCCAGGTTCCCCATCGGCTGCGCGTTGAGATAGACTTGCCCGTTGGGCATGATTTGCACCAAGTGTTCACTGGGCAGCTCGATGTCCTCGGATGGCTCCGCCTCCGCAGGCAGCGTGATACCGAGATCGGCCTCCTGCTGGATCGGGAGGAACATGAAATAGATCAGGAGGAGAAAGACCACATCGATCATCGCGGTGAGTTCGAAACGGTCCTCGGTCTGGAGAAAATTTGAACCTTTCTTTGCCATCTCCTATTCCTGGTTGCTCGCAAAAATCAGATCGTAGATGCCCGCTGCTGCGGTGGCCCGCATCACCTCCTGAACCTGACGATGGGCTGCAGCGGCGTCAGCGCGCAGATAAATCCTGGTGTCGGGGTCCATCTGAAGGACCGACTGGATGGCACCGGTCAAATCGGCTGGCGACATGGGTCGGGAACCGAAGTAAATCTCGCCTTCCTCGTCGATGGAAATGATCTGCCGGGAACCGCGCTCCTCGGGGACCTGGGCGACCTCGGCCACCGGGACGGTGATCTTGATATTCTCCTCGGTGATTTCGGAGGTGATCATCATAAAAAATGCGATAAGGAGGAACACCACGTCAATCATCGGCGTGAGTTCAAAACCTTCGTCGGTCTGGCTGGGAGTCCAGGTTTTCAATGCAGTTTCGTCCAGAGGTGTTGGGTCGAATGCAGATGAACGACGCGGTCAGCCCTGGCTCTTGCGAAGGGCGGCCACGAATTCGTGGTGGAAGTCACCGATAATCCGGCTGACACTGGAAGTGATTTTCCCGTACTTGTTCTTGAAGTAGAAATAGAAGAACATGGCGGGGATGCCGATAATCATCCCTGTCGCGGTCGTGATCAGAGCCTCGGAAATGTTGTTGGCCAACTGGGTGGGCTGGCCGACACCCTGTGCTGCGATGGTGTTGAAGGCCTTGACCATACCGCTGACGGTACCGAGCAGACCGACCATCGGGGCGAGGGTAGCGATCACGGAGAGGTAGTTGATGTAAACGAACGGGCCGGAAAGTTCTTCAACCGAAGCCTCCTCCATCGCCTTTTCCATCGATTCGGCATCGACGAAATCGGAAGTGATCCGTTCCAGGCCGGCGTCGGCGATATTGGCAAGAGGAGACGGGTTGTCCTGGCAGATCTGGCGGGCCTCGTCGATCTGGAAGGCCTTGGCCTTTTCCGCCACCTCTTCAAGACGGTCGATGTCCAGCAACTTCCCGGGGCGGACGGCGATAAAGTTGTACACGATCAGGGCGAGCCCGCCGATCGAGAGAGCACCCAGCGGATACATGGCCAGGCCGCCCAGCTTGATCGTTTCGATCAGGCTGCGCCCGGAGGTTTCGGCGGCGACCTCCTCCGCGACTTCCTCGTCTTCGGCGACGATGTCCTCCTGGGCTTGGAGCGACACCTGTGCGAACAAGGTGCCGAGAATGGCTACGGATAGGGCGAGAAGGATCGATTTCTTGCTGGTTGACATGGGAGACTGCATTTCGGGGATAAACGGAGGCATGAGTGTGAAGGAAGGAATACTGCTGTGCAAGCGGGATGTTAAACGGAATTGAAAGAAACTGAAAATTCAGGACGAGGCGGACCCGACACGCTCGGTCCAGATGGAATCCGGATAAAAGAATCGCAGCTGGTCACGGATCTCACCGGCGGCAACTTTTTTTCCTTCTTCCTCGTAGAGTTCCGCCGTGCGGTAGAGAAGTTCGGGGGTCCATGGATCGTTGGTGGTCGCATAAACCACTCCTTTGGCAAAAGCGGATAGAGCCTCCTTGCGATTACCCTCCTGGGCAAGGGATACTCCCCGAATCAACTCCAACAGGGAAAAGTACGGACTTTCCTCATCCATCTCGCCGACCTGATCGACGACGCCCCCGACCATGAAGGCGCGGTCCTCCTGCAAGTAGATGTAAGCCTCCCACAGAAACGCTTCGGGAAACTGTGTTGGGCCGGAAGCGAGCTGCACGTCCTTGTAAAGTGCCCGCGCCTTCTCCCATTCCTCACGTTCCCGCAGGTCATTAGCGAGATCGAGGTAGAAATCCACATAGGTCGTCTGACCCGGACCGAGCGGGAACCTTTTCACCAGATCATAGGCACGTTCCACATCGCCCTGCTCGGCCAGCCGGGCCGCGATTTCCATCGATGTCCCGGCGAAGGTTTCGGAAAGCCGTTCACGGCTGAACGTCTCAATGATCGCTGCGGCTTCCTCAAGTTCACCTTCGGCGAGGAGCAGGCGCAGCATGCGATCCACTTGTCCGTGGATCGCCACCGTCGCCGGGTCGAGCGGCACGAACTTGAGCAGCGGATACGTCACTTCCCGGATCAACTCCAGGGCCTCCCCCGTCCGGCCTTCCGCCCGCAAGCGGTTATAGGTTTCGATGTCGATATCGGGCCGGTAGATGACGCGGAAGGTCAGGCGTTCCTCGGGGAGAGTGATGGGACTATCGAGATTCGGGTACTTCAGTTTCAGGCCGCCTACGTCGAGGTCCAGCATGGTAACAGGCTCGAAGCGGTTCGGACCATTGACCTGTGTAGCTTCCACCGGCTCGGCACCGTACTGCTTGAGTGCCTCTTCGTATCCAGAGGAAACGGTAGCCGCATCGGCACCGGGGGCGGCATCCGACACGGCGGCCGGTTGTTCTGCGGAAGCGTCGCCAGTCGAGCCCGCTGCTCCGGTATCCTGGCCGCACACTTGCGAGGAAAGGAGAGCTGCGAGCACGAACGCAGCCGTCGAAGTGCGCCACTCAGATGTTATTCGCATATTCAACCAATTCATCGTAAACCTCCGTGTCGCGGAAACGCTCGTCGCTGAGAGCCTCGCGGAGAGTATTGCGGGCGTCCTCCACTTGTCCCATTTCAACCAGGGTTTTGGCGTCCATCAAGTAGGATCGCGCCGCCCATTCCTTGAAGAAAGAGTAACCGAGGAAGGTGCGTTCGAAATACCCGTGGGCCTCGGGGAACTCCCCTTGCTCGAAATGGGTCATTCCGATTCGGTACAGTGCTTCGGCATGGGGTTCCCCACGCCAATCCGGCACCTTCAATATCTTCTGCAACTTGAGTCGGGCGGCGTCGAACTCGCCCGATTTCATCTTCAAATTCGCCTGGGCCACCAACGAGCGATAGATGCCCGGGTCAGCCGGGAATTTTTCCTCCGCTGTGGCGTAGAGGCCAAGGGCCTCCGCCGTGTTACCCTGCTCGACGAGGAAGTCGGCCAGATTCAGGTAGGCGTCCACCTTTTCGGGGACATCCTCGGGATAGGCAATAGCGCGCCGGTAAGCCTCCTCGGCCATCCGCGGGTCCACTCTTTCCTGCTTCTCTCCGATCCAGACCAACATGCTGGGGCTGGCTTTCTCGATATCCCGTTCCTCGAGCACCAACGGATCTTTGGGCGGCTCTCCGATCTCCTCCAGTGCCATCTGCAGGCGCATGGCCAGGGTGCGGCGGTTGTCGCCCCGGGCCTCGCGAAACTCATCCAGATAGGCAACCGTCGGTGGCACGTCTGGAAAATTCTCCAATTGCGTGGCGTACCGTTCGAGGTAAGGCCGCAGAGCCGCGGGGCCGTCCGCGAGGACGTCGGCTTCGCGCAACTCGTTGTAAAGGCTCATATCGAGATCCTGGTCGTCGGCGAACTGCTGGTAGAAAAATCCGGCACTCTCCTCGGCTTTTGCGCGGAATTCTGCGTCCTCAATCAGCTTCTCCAGAAGTGCCACTGTGGCCTTGAGCCGCCGCAAGGTGGCGTCGTACTGCCGGGCGTAGGCGGTCACCATGAGATCGATCCCGAGGTTTGCAGGGTCGTTCCCGTAGCGGAAAATCGTATCCCGGTACTGGGTAAGGGCTTCGCCGGGCCGACCCTGCTCCCGAAGAAGCTCTCCGAGCAAATAGATGGCACGGGTCAACTGACCGTCCGAGCCGAAGCGGTCGATGTAGCGCTCGTAGGTGTCGATTGCCCGTTTGGTCGCGCCGTTGCGCTCCAACAATTTCGCTTTCTGGAAATAGGCACTCGTGATAAAGGGCATGTTGTCGGTATGCTCCTCCACGTTCTCGTAACGGCTGATAGCCTGGACCAAATTCCCCTCTGAAGCGTCCAGCTCACCGAGGAAAAACTCGGCTTCGCCCCGCAAGACACTGTCCGGATACTTTTCGGTGAAAGACTCCAATCCCTTTCGGGCGAGGGCCGTGTTCCCGGCACCGTAATAGGCCATCGCCACCCGGTAGGCGGCATCTTCGCGATAGGGGCTGTCCGCGAACGCGGCGTCCTCGGAAACGGCTTTGAACTGCTCGCGCGCCTCGTCAAACTTTTCCTGAAACAGCAAAGCCAGTCCAAGCCAGTAGCGGACACCGTCTTCGGCGGGTTGGCCCTTCATTTCGTCGAGAAGCACCGAAAAGTCCTCCTCCAGGGTACTGGTTCTTACCGTAGGTCCACTTACAATTGCT
>CAYVUQ010000042.1:2149-9951 GCA_964454915.1 uncultured Puniceicoccaceae bacterium | reverse complement strand
CAGTACCGCCGGGCAAGAAGGATTGCCGACGGTGGCTTGCAGGCCGGTGCTACTATAAGGTCCGCCCCTACGGTTTTATAGGTGGCGACGCATCCTCGCTTTGCTTTGCTCGTTTTCGGGCCGTCAATTTCTCGATGATCCAGAAGTTTGCGGGGATGACGAAAATGGCGATGAGAGAGGCCGCTACCATCCCGCCGATGACGGTTGTCCCCAGTATCTGACGGGAGACCATGCCGGCCCCGAGAGAGGTGGCCAGGGGAACGCACCCCAGGACGAAGGCAAAGGAGGTCATGAGGATCGGGCGCAGCCGCAGGTGCGCCGCTTCCAGTGCGGCATCGCGGATCGATTTGCCGGCTTCGCGCTGTTGGCGCGCGTATTCGACGATGAGGATGGCGTTTTTGGCGGCCAGACCAATCAACATGACAAGGCCGATCTGGGCGTAGATGTTGTTCTCCATGCCTCTTGCCCACAGGAACAAAAACGCTCCTGCCACAGCGATGGGCAGACTGAACAGCACGCTCAGCGGAAGGGCCCAGCTTTCGTACAGGGCGGCGAGAATCAGGAATACAAAGATCAGGGAGAGGCCGAAGATTGCGGAGGCGGGCACACCTTCGGCCGCCTTCTTTTCCTCGTAGGACATGCCGCTGTAGGAGTAGGCCATCGTGGAATCCATTGTCTCGTCGAACGTCTCTTCGAGGATCGCCATGACATCGCCCGTGGAAAAGCCCGGTGCAGCGGTGATGTTGATCTGGGCCGTCCGGTAGATATTGAAGTGGCGGATGAATTCCGGGCCGAGCCGACGTTCAACATTGGTGAAGGAATTCAGTGGAACGGCCTCACCCTGGTTGTTGCGGACGTAGAAGAGATCGAGGGCCGAGAGGTCTTTGCGGAACTCACCCTCGGCCTGGAGATAGACCTGCCACTGCCGACCGAAGCGGTTGAAGTAGTTGATGAAGGCTCCGCCCATGTAGGCCTGGAGGGTCTGATAGACGGAGCTGAGGGGGATACCCTGCTTCAGAACCTTGTCGCGGTCCACATCGACGAATATCTGCGGGATATCCACCGAGAAATTCGTCATTGCACTCTGGATACCCGTCTTTTTGGAGACCGCCTCGATAAAGCGGTTCGTTTCCCTGGCCAGATAAGCGGGAGAGCGTCCTCCGCGGTCCTGAAGCATGAACGTGACACCCCCGGACGCACCGATTCCGGGAATGGCCGGGGGCGGGAACGGGAAGCCCACCCCTGCCGGTATCTCCTGGAGGGACGCGTTCAACTTCGTGAGGATCGTGCGCAGATTCTGTTCCTTGATGTTGTCGAAGGCGTAGCGCTCTGACCATGGTTCGAGGGTGATGAAGAAGAAACCGCTGTAGGTGTTCATGACACCGGAGAGCAGATTGAAGCCCGCTACGGAGGTGACGTCCTTCACGCCGGGAATCTCTTTGGCCAGCTGCACGACCTCGGCGCAGGCTTCGGAGGTGCGCTGGAGGGATGATGCAGGGGGAAGCGAAACGGAGGCAAAGACGTAGCCCTGGTCCTCGGATGGAACAAAACCGGGGGCGAGGCGGCTGGCACTGAATCCTCCCAGACCTCCGGCGATGATGATGATCCCGACTGCGAGAACGATCTTGCGGATGAGGCCGCCACAGACTGCTACATAGCCCTTGGTGGCACGGTCAAAGCCCTTGTTGAATTTGCCGTAGAACCATCCGAGCGGTCCGCGGGTCTTCTTCCGCGGGCGCAGCAGCAGTGCGGAAAGAGCCGGGCTGAGCGTGAGGGCGTTGAAGGTGGAAATCAGGACGGAGACGGCGATGGTCACCGCGAATTGCTGGTAAAGCTCTCCGGTGATGCCCGGGATGAACACGGTAGGCACGAAGACCGCGGTGAGGACCATGCTGGTGGCGAAAATCGGTCCACTGACGTCCTTCATCGCCTGGATGGTCGCCGCCTTGGGCGCGAGGCCTTCCTCGATGTATCGCTCCACCGCTTCGACGACCACGATCGCGTCGTCCACCACCAGGCCGATGGCCAGAACCAGTCCGAAGAGGGAGAGGGTGTTGATGGAAAATCCCAGTGCCGGGAAGAAGATGAAGGTCCCGATCAAGGAGACGGGCACGGCGACCAGCGGGATGAGAGTGGCCCGCCAGCCCTGGAGGAAAACGAACACGACCAGCACAACGAGGATGAGTGCCTCGAAAAGCGTTTTCTTGATCTCTTCGACCCCGGCTGTGACCGCATCGGTGGTGTCCAGCGCAATGGTGTACTCCATTCCGTCGGGGAAACTCCTGGCCTTTTCGGCCATCAGGTCCTTGGCGGCGTTTGCAGCTGCCAGCGCGTTGGTTCCGGGGGTTTGGTACAGGGCGAGGATGGCCGCGGGCTTGTTGTTGTATCGACCTTCGGCCGTGTAGCTTTGGGAGCCCAACTCGATCCGGGCGACATCTTTCACCCGGACGACCGAACCGTCCTCCTCGGCGCGGATAATGATGTCGCCGAATTCCGAGGGATCGACCAGTCGGCCCTGGGCACTGACGGAATAGGTGAATTCCTGGCCGGATGGAACCGGTTCGCCCCCGATGGTGCCGGCCGGGTTGACAGCGTTCTGCGATTGGACGGCCTGGACGATGTCGGAGATGGTGATATTGCGGCTGGCCAGGACATTGGGATCGATCCAAAGGCGCATGGCATAGTCGCCGGCACCGAAAACGGTCACGCTCGCGACCCCTTCGATACGTGTGAAGGCGTCGTTCAGATTGATGACAGCGTAATTGGAGAGGAAAAGGCTGTCCCGCGACTCGTCGGGCGAGGTCAGCGCAAACAGAATGAGGGGAGAGGCGAGGGACTTGCGCACGGTGATCCCCATATTGCGTACGTCCTGCGGCACCTGCGACTCGGCCTGGCTCACCCGCATCTGGGTGAGAATCTGGTCCGTGTTTGTGTCGGTGCCCACCTCGAAGTTCACCGTCAGGCTCATGGAGCCGTTGTTGGAGCTGGTGGAAGACATGTATTCCATCCCCTCGACTCCGCTCATCTGCTGTTCGATCGGCAGGGCGACTGACTCCTCGATGGTGATTGCGTCCGCCCCGACGTAGGACGCGTTTACACTGATCTGCGGCGGCACGATGTCGGGATATTGCGCGACCGGCAGCATGGCCATGGAGACCAGCCCGACGATCACCGTCAGGATGGCGATTACCATCGCGACGATGGGGCGGTTGATGAAAAAGTTTACCATGGAGCGGTCCCGTTGCGCGGTTTACCCGTTGGCGGAGGAAGCGGCGTCGCCGGAGGAGTCCGGGGGATCCGAGGGGTCCGGGAGCGTATTGCCGGAGCTGTTGTCGGTTGCTTTCTTCCATGGCCGGGTACGGACCTTCATGCCGGGTCGCAGCTTCTGTATCCCTTCGACCACGACGGTTTCCCCGGCTTTCAGGCCCGAAGTGATGACCACATTGGGGCCTTTGGTTTCGCCCTGTTCCACGGTGACCGAGGAGACGGTATCGTCCTGGTTGACGATGAAGACCGAGAATATCCCCTGTGTTTCCTTGAGGGCGCGCCGGGGAACGAGAAGGGCACCCTCGATGGTGTTTACCCGCCCCCGGACCTTCGCGTATTGGCCGGGGCGGAGTACACTGCCTGGATTCGGGAAGAGCGCGTACAGGCCGATGGTCCCCGTTCCTTCCTCCACCTGGCGATTGATGAACTGGAGGCGACCCTTGTGGGGGAATGTTTCTCCGTTGCCGAGGATCAGCTCCAGGTTCTCCGGGCGTTTCTCGTAGGGTACACCGAGAGCCTTCTGGAGGTCCCCGGCACGGTCGAGGTAGGCCTTTTCCGGAATGAAGAAGGCGGCCTGCACCGGATCAAGAGCGGAGATCGTGGTGAGAACCGACGTCGGACCGACAAGGTCGCCGATCTCGCCGGTTGCCTTGCCGGCAACTCCAGTCACGGGCGAGGCTACCTCGCAGTAGCCGAGATTGAGCCTGGCGTTGGCCAGGTTGGCCTCCGCCGCAGCGACTTGAGCGTCCGCCGCCTGAAGGGCCTGGACCGAGTTGTCGAGCTGCTTCTGGCTGACTGCATCGGCCTTGATCAACTCGCGGTTGCGGTCCACCTCGATCTGCGAGTTTTCACGTTGGGCTTTCGCCTGGGCGACATCAGCTTCGGCCTTTTGAACGGCAATCTTGAACGGATCGGGGTCGATGGTGAAGAGGAGGTCGCCTTTCTCGACCAACGCACCGTCCTCGTACTCCTGGGTCAGCAGATATCCCTGCACCTTGGGTTTGACGTTGGTATTGATGACTCCCTGGAGAGTTGCGACGATCTCACGGTAAACCGGAACCGTGGTGGACTTGATCTGCAGGACCTCGACCAGGGGCGGCTGCTGCGGGGGGGGCGGAGTGTCTTTCTTGCAGGAGCACAGGAGGAGTGCGGCGGCTGCGCAGAGGCAGGTGGCGGGCAAAGCGGATATCTTCATGGTCGGGCTGATCGGTCTTTTGCTTGGGACGGAAGGGGAGGAGGTGCCGGGGTGTCGTTGACCGGGCCATCGACGAAATTGCCGCCGAGGGAGAGGTAAAGGTCCACCCGGTTGGTCAGCAACTGTCCGCGGGCGGCGATAAGGGCCTGCCGCGCCTGAAGGGCCTGCCGTTGTACGTCCAGGTAGCTGGTCAGGCTGGTTTCGCCTTCGCGGTAGCGGATTTCTCCGATTTTGCGGGCCTTCTCATAGCTTCCGGCCGCGTCCGCAAGATTATCGACCTGGGCGAACAGGGATTTTTCGAGGGCGAGGGTGTCCTCGACTTCCTGAAAGGCATTGAGGGCGGTCGATTTGTAGGCGGCGACGGCCTGCATCTGTGCGGCTTCGGCCTCCTCGAACCGGGCTTTTCGGAGGCCCGCGTCGAACAGGGGCTGAAAGAGATTCAAGCCGATCCGCGCCAGCGAACCCGGCCCGTCGAAGAGGTCGCCGAGGCTGTCGCTGGTGGAGCTGTAGGCGGCACCCAGGGAGAATTGCGGGAGCCTGGCCGCCGCAGCGGACGAGGCGAGGTAGAATGCCGATGCGACCTGCCGCTCCGCAGCGATCAGGTCAGGTCGCCGTTCCAGTATCTGCGAGGGCAGCCCGGCGGGGACGGGGGGTAGATTTCGTTCGAGGCTTCCGGTCGCCTGTAACTCGTCGGCGGGATAGCGTCCCAGGAGAACTTCCAGGCTACGGATCGCGGCCCGGGCGGCGAAGCGGGCTTGTTCCACGCTGCGCCGAGCGTTGGAGAGATCGGCCTGTGCGGTGAAGGTGTCTTGTGCGGAGACATCGCCTGCGTTGAAGCGGGCTTCCGCCAGGCGGGTCGATTCGGAGAAGAGCTTGACGAACTCTTCCGCCAAATCCAGTTGCCGCTTGGCGGTGACGGCCTGGAACCAGCCTTTGGCCACCTGGGCGGCGAGGCTTTGCCGCGCGAAGGCGTAGTCTGCGGCAGTGGCGTGAGCAGCGAGGGCGGCTCCTTTGGCACTGTCGGATATCCGGCTCCAGACATCGATCTCCCAGCTCAGGTCGAGGGAGACACCGAAGGATGTCTGGTCCTTGTCGATCCCGAGTGCCTTTTCCTGCTCGGTGAGCTCGAAGAGGTGGGTTTGGGTGGCCTGGGCACCGAGATCGAGGTCGGGGAAGAGGGCGGAGTTTGCCTGGCGCGCCTGGGCGATGGCGGCGGAGAGGGTTGCGGCGGTGCGGGCGAGGTCCGGGTTGGCGGCCTGCGCCTCATCAACAAGTTTCCGGAGGGTCGGGTCGTCGAAGGCGGCGATCCAGTCGTCGGTGACTTCCCCGGTGTCTGCCGGGGGGGTCCAGGCCGAGGGTGCCAGTTCCGTCATGACTGCCCTGGGCTCGGGCCGCTGGACCGAGCATCCTGCAAGCAGGACGAGGCCTGTGGCGGAAGCGACAGTCGGGCGGAGACGGGTGAGAAGAGACGGCATGGGTGAGAACCGGAGAGCTTTGGTGGAGCAAGAGACTGCCAGTCGATGCCGACATCGCAAGCGGAAAACCAGCCGGACTAAAGCTCCCAGCTCGGCCGCATGGCTCCGTTTTGGCGCATGCCGACCGGAGTGCCGAAAACCTCGTGCAAAAGGAAACTGCGCTGGAGATTCGCGGGATCGCGGAGCGATTCCCGAAGAAACTGCCGGTAAGATTGCGCGGAGCCGTGAAGAGGCACCACGGCGGAGGTTCCTTCGGTCTTCTGGATGCCCAGGGCGGCCACCTTTTCGCGTGCTTTTTCGCGTGCGGCTTCCACCTCTTCGCGCGAGCGGCGGACCTCCTCCATGCGCTCCTGCAGGTGCGCGTCGTAGTCGGGCATCGGAGCGGACTCGGTCCGGGGCGTGAGCTGCCGCCGGGGCTGCGCCGGTTCCTGGCGCACCTCGTGCCGCGGGCGGGACTCGCGGAGCACCGCGCCGCCGGCGCGTTCCTCCGGGGCTGGTCGAGACTGGGCGTCTTCCCTCCTTTGTTGCTGTTGGGAATGTCCCTGAATGGCCTTGCGCCGCTCTTCGATCTTGCGCTTCAGCTCCTCGCGGACCTTGCGCATCTCGTCGGGAATCTCCTCGGGCGATTCCCCTCCGCCTTTCTTCCCGAACAACTGGGAGAGGAAGTAAACCGCGAAGAAGGCGAGCGGGAGGATGATCTCGAGGAGATTGTCCATGGACAGGAGGAAGCGGGTGCCGGGAGTATTGTCCGTCGCCTACTTGTTGCCGCCCTGGATGTCGGGTGTGTCCTCGTCGTCGTCGGCGATCGTTTCCCTCATCTTGGTATCGGCATGGATGTTGTTGAGGCGGTAGTAGTCCATGACCCCGAGGTTGCCCTCGCGGAGGGCGTCGGCGATGGCCATCGGGACCTGCGCCTGTGCCTCCACCAGTTTGGCCTGCATCTCCTGGACCTTGGCCTTCATTTCCTGTTCGAGGGCGACGGCGGCGGCGCGGCGGATTTCCGCCTGTGCCTGGGCCATGTTCTTGTTCGCCTCGGCCTGGGCGACTTGCAGTTTCGCGCCGATGTTCTCGCCGACATCGACATCGGCGATATCGATAGAAAGAATCTCGAAGGCCGTGCCGACGTCGAGGCCGCGCTGGAGGACCACCTTGGAGATCGAGTCGGGGCTTTCCAGAACCGTTTTGTAGGTGTCCGCCGAGCCGATCGTTGTGACGATCCCCTCGCCCACGCGGGCGATGATGGTTTCCTCGAGGGCACTGCCGACGTAGCGGTCGAGGTTCGAGCGCACGGTCACGCGGGCGCGGGCCTTCACCTGGATGCCGTCCTTGGCCACGCCGTCGATGCTGCGGCGTCCCCCGTTCGGGTCGGGGCAGTCGATGA
Source organism: uncultured Puniceicoccaceae bacterium (assembly GCA_964454915.1). GTDB lineage: Bacteria > Verrucomicrobiota > Verrucomicrobiia > Opitutales > Puniceicoccaceae > Puniceicoccus. Next base: position 2,633 of record CAYVUQ010000042.1, on the reverse strand, counting down.
CCTTCGGGTTAATCGATGTGCGCACGGCCTCGACCACGGATTTTCCGGTACCTTTCGTGGCCAGATCGATAGCGCAGGCGCGGGTCCAGTCCAGAGCGATGGAAGCCTTGTCGGCGGCGATCAGGGCCTGGACGGTGTGGATGATGTTCCCCTCGGCCAGGTAGTGGGCTTCGAGCTGGTCGGTGCTGATCTCGATACCGGCCTTGGAGGCCGTGATCCGGGCGTCCACCACCAGCTTGTAGTCAACCGACCGCAGTCGCATGGCAACGAGGGTGAAGATGCTGACCGACGCTCCGGCGAGCAGGGCGCGCAGCCACACGTTGAAGAAGGAGATGAGGACGTACCCGAGTACGAGAACTGCGACGGCGAGGACGCCGATGAGGATGGTGGGCCAGGGGATTTGGGCGAGGACGATTAGGGAGTTCATTTTGGTTCTACGATTAGGCGGAAGTTGTCACGCGCGATCACGCGCACGGGGCGGCCC
>CAYVUQ010000042.1:0-2139 GCA_964454915.1 uncultured Puniceicoccaceae bacterium | reverse complement strand
GGGCGGCCCTTCTCCAGCATTCCGGAACGGGAAAAGGCCTCGTATTCGCGATCAGCGACACGGATCATTCCGGTTGGGGCCATGGTCGTCAAGGTCACACCGTCGGATCCGACAATTTCATCGGTGGCGCGGAGCGATTCGGTGCGGCCCGAGACGGCGGAACCGAGAACGAATCTGCCGCGGAAGCGGGTCTTTCCGATCAGTCGGAATTCGAAATAGACGGCGACCAGAATCACGATGCCGCCCACGAGGAAGAGAAGAATCGCTCCGCCGAGGCCCCAGGGCTCGTAGGCGAGGTAGGAGGCACCCGCCAGGGAGGCCACCGCGAACAGGCCGAGGATTCCACCCGGAACCAGGATTTCGAAGCTGGCGAGAACCAGCGCGAGCAGGGTGAGTCCGAAAATTTCAGTCATGACGGAGGGGTTCCACGGTTAGAGAGAAATCCTGGTAGCCTGTCACGCGGATTTTCGTCCCGTGTTCGACCTGCCCGAGGCGCGATTTTGCTTCGTAGCGTTTCCCGCCGATCTCGATCTGGCCGTTGGGGAAAAGGTCGGTGGCGGCTGTTCCCTCGGCCCCGATGTCGGGCCATCCGGGCGGAGTGGGGGTGGGTTGCCCGTCGGCGGCGGTCGAGGCGCGCGGTCGGGGCGGTGGATCACCCACTGCGGATTGCAGCACCAGCTTGTTCCAGACCCATGTGCGGGGGAGGAAACGGATCAGAAAGGCCGCACCCGCAACCGCAATGATGACCCCGGCCATGACATTGAGCATCGGTGTGGTGAAGGTGCCTCCGCTCCAGTCGATTGGCTCGTCGGGCCAGATATCGGACATGGCCCAGACCAGGGAACCGAGAATGAGGACGATCCCGACCAGGGCCGGAAAGACCAGGCCCGGAAGCAGGAACAGCTCGACCAGCACAAGTGCGACCCCGGCAAAAAAGAACAGAATCGCTTCGTACCCCGCCAGCCCGGCGATGTGGCTGCTGATGAAGACCACCGCGAGGAGGATGATGCCGCCGATTCCGAAAAACCCGAAGCCCGGCGTCTTGAATTCGACGAAAAGAAGCAGCATGCCGAGACCGAGCAGGACAGGAGCAACCGTGTTCAGATAGTGTGCCAGTGCCTCGGACCAGGTGACCTCAAACGAGCGGATATTGTAGGCACCGGGGCCGATGACGGCGTCGAGCATATCCTCAACCGAGTCGTAGATGCCCGCGCCCAGGAGCGGCTGGGGCGGATCGCCGAAGGTTTCGACGGCCTCGCTGGCGGTTAGCGACAGAAGCTCGCCCTCCTTTTTGAGAACTTCTCCGTCGATCTCCAGCACGTAGTCGGGGTCGGACATGGCCCGCATGACATCGGAACGGTAGCGGTGTTCTTCGGTCATTGAGCGCACTTTGGCCTGGATGTAGCTGTTGATCTTCCTCTGCATCCCCTCTGCGATCTCCTGCCCGGTAGCGGAAACGGCCTCCGCCGCCCCGATGATCCCGTCCGGATGGAAATAGATGCGGTCGGTCGCGATCGAGATGAACGCACCTGCGGAAATCGCCTCCGGATTGACGAATGTGTACACCTCGCCATCGAAATTGGAGAGTGCCTGCATGATCTCCAGCGTCGGTCCCAGTCCCCCGCCCGGGGTGTCCATGTCGATGATGATGGTCTCAACCCCGTTTTCCTGTGCCAGCTTCAACCCCCGCCGCAGAATGTAGAAGGTGGGCGTGGTGATCTGGCCCTGCACCGGCAGCACGTACACAGAGGTTTTCCCCCCGGATACGGCAGGCTCCGCCGACCTGTCGGCCTGGGCGGAAGCCACCGGAGCGGTTGCAAGTACTGCGGAAAGAACCGCGAGAAGGGCGAAAGGGAGACGGGCCACAGAGAGGGGATGATAGGCATCCCGACCCGAAATTCAAGTCCGGGTTGCCGGGTTGCGGGGGTGTAAAAATAACTGAACTTCACGAGCCTGCTCGGAGCGGTCTGTTGCCAAGAAAGGGTGATGCGCCGCGGGAGCGCAACGCTCCGGCCTTTGGCGGAGATGTTGGGGCTCAGGGCGGGAGGTTTGACCCGTTGCTCAAGAGGGCCCTGGTTGACTTTAGTGCGGAGGAGTCGTTCTCGCGGGCTTTGGAACGTCTGTATTGCCGTCACCGGG
>CAYVUQ010000041.1:0-10053 GCA_964454915.1 uncultured Puniceicoccaceae bacterium | reverse complement strand
GTGCACGGGTGCCTTCCCCGGTTTCCCGCGTCAGAAGCCGCATTTCCGCGGAGTCTTCCGAAACGGGTTCGTCGGCACCTTGTCTCTGGAAGACGGGTTCGTCCCCGGCAAGGCTCCGTATCCCGCTCAACTGCTCGACCGAGAGTTGGAGGATGCTGCCCGGCCAACGTTCGCACCAGGAGCGGAGCATCCACAGCACGCGCGCCGTCGCTTCGGACGCACGGTAGGGCCGTTGCCGGTCGAGACTCTCGGGCGTGGAGGGGACTCCGTCCACTAGTATCTCGAGCTTCACCATGGCGTGGCCGCTACGCTCCAGGGCAACGGTGAAGTTCGGGGGGAGGACCAGTCGTGTTTGCAGCACGGACGAGGCATCGGGCTCGATGCGCAGATCAGAGTTTTTCTCGGTCTCGGTGTTCAAGGCTCGGTCCGCTCAAACATCCGAGATGTCGGCGAAGCCCGGGCACGTGGCAAGAAGAATGTCCCGAATGCCGTCCCGCTCCTTTTCGGAGAGATAGGCGTAGTCCGGGTCTCCGTTCTCCAGAATCTCCGCAAGCCGCTGGAAAAAGACGTTCTTGAACTCGTCCGGAAGATAATCGAAAGCCTCCGAGTGAATCATGTAGGAGCAGCGGTAAACGAACATGCGGTCGGTCAGTGCCAGGTCGCGCAGGGAACGACCCTCCGGTCCGTGGCGCGCGCGGGCCAGAAAATCGCTCCTGTAGTCCTCGGAGGGCTCGATGCGGTGCGGATCAAGCGATGCCTCATCCTTGAAAAGGAAAACATCGAGAAGACCCGACACTTCATCTTCGATCACTCGAAGAGTCTCCGCCTTTAGCTTTCCGCCGGAGAAGAATGCGTCATCGTTCCAGAGTGCGATACGGCTGTTGCCGTAGGCCCGTGCGATTTGGTTGTGGGCCAGGGTTTGGTGTTCGAGGATCAACAGGGCCAGGGCGTCGCTGGTCTTCGCGGGATACTTTTCCAAATCGACGACATCCGCCAAATCCGCACGGTGGGCACCCAGGTCCTGGTCGCCCGCGGATTCATCGATTGCTTCGGGTAGATCGGGTGAGGGGGCCGAGAAGAAGTTCCCCCGGTGGCGGGGCCCCGAAGAGGTGCCGGTCACGAACCAACCACCCCATCGTTTGTCGATCGGGGTGCGGTGGTCCACCGCATGGGTGGTGCCGCGGAGAATCTGCGATCCGCTTTCGTCCGCAAACACGGAGAAGAGCATCACTCTGGGAAAGGGCATTTCCGGAGTGGGACCGTGGCATCCGAGACAGGCGGAGTTGCGGATGAATTGCGGCGACAAGCCCGCCTCGGGCAGGGGAACCTGGTAGAAATTCATGCCCGTTCTTGGGTCCATGGTCGCGATTTCGATGTCGCCCCCCGGAACCCAGCCGACGTAATGGTTCTCGTCGAAGTAGAGTGCCCTCGGGGTTGCAGGGTCGATGGTCTCGACCTGAAAGCTGGTCTTTGAAAACACCAGCACCTGGGACGAGGTTGGAATTCCCAGTTCGTCGAGCACCGATTCCAGAAATGCCCGATCACTGGATGCGTCGAACTCCAGCGAACCCTCTTCCAGGCTCCTGGTCCATTCGCGCGTGAAGTCTTTGGGCGAACGGTCCCAGTAGCGGATCGGAGTCTCTTCGTGCAGAGGGACCCCTGCGCCCAAAGGTGTGAACCAGAGAACGAGGGCAAAGAGGATTTTCGGATCAGGCGCAAACATTCGTAACTCCTCTTCACACGTTGTCATCGAGAGCAATGAATGCAAGTATTTTTCATAAAAAGAAAAATGTTCGCGGGCGCGCGGTATGGTGCTTTTTCGCTCACAATACCTCCGGTCGGTGTTTGCCCGGAAACACCAATGGACCATCAGCCACGGATTTCCTTCACACGCTGCGCTGCCCGCCGGAGAGCTTCTTCGCGGCTTTCGAAAGCCCCGTCGAGTTGTTCGTCGAAGAGTTCGGCCAGCAGGTTTCCTATGGCCGGACCCGGGCTCATGCCGAGTTCGAGAAGATCGCGCCCGCGGAGCAACGGGGTCGGTCTGCTGTCGGCAATCTCCAGTTCCCGCGCCCGCTCCATCAACCATGTGCCCTCCGGAAAATCACCCGGGGGGAGGGGAGGGCGGCCCGCGGCGTCGGCCCGGCACAGGCGCAGCAACCGGTCGAGCCGACCGGCACGGTCCGCCAGTCTGCGGACAGCCGCCGCACTCGAGCGGTGTTCGTAGAGCTGCCGGGGGCGCATGTGGGTGGCCACCAGCGGTTCCACCGCTTCGAGCCAGAAGCGTTCGCGGGTCAGCCGGGAGAGCAGACCGCGGGTGGGAGCGATGCCTGCTTTCTCGTGGCCGGGCGAGCGAATGGTCCCGTCCGCGTCCGTGTAGGTGGTTTCGGGTTTGCCGAGATCATGGCAGAGCACGGCCAGACCTACCACGAGGTCCTCGGTCGTGTCGCCGACGCGCTCCCGTGCAAAGGCGTCGAGGGCATGCACCGTGTGTTTCCAAACCGACCCCTCGGGATGCCAGCGGGGGTCCTGGGGACAGCGGGTGGTCGCTTCCAGTTCGGGGTAGTGGCGGAGCCATCCGACCTCCTCGAGGAAGAACAGCCCTCGTGAAATCTGCTCTCCCTTCAGGAGCAGCTTCTTCCACTCTTCGAAGATTCTTTCGACCGCCAGGTCGTCCTGCCCAAGAGTCCGGCAGAGGCCGGTTGTTTCCGGCGCGGGGTCGAGGCAAAACCGGGCCAGAAACTGCATGGCCCGGAGAACGCGCAAGGGGTCTTCCGCAAACTGGTCCGAGACGTGCCGAAGCACACCCGCGGCCAGGTCACCGCGCCCTCCGTGCGGGTCTTCGATCCCGCCGGTGAGAGGGTCCCACCCCATCGCGTTGATGGTGAAGTCGCGACGGCGGGCGGCTGTCGCGAAATCCATCTCGGGGTCCGCCTCGAACCCGAAATCGGTGTGCCGACGCCCGGTCTTCCATTCGCGCCGCGGAGTGGCCACATCAATGGGGTGCCCTTTCACCTTCAGCACCGGAAAGGAGCGGCCCACCGGGATCAGGGCACTCCCCCCGCCGACCTTTGCGGGGATTTCTTCGAAGGGGATGCCGAACACTTCCAGGTCGAACTCGGCAGGCACCTCTCTCCGCAGAAGGTCGCGGACCGCGCCGCCGACCACCAGAAGGCGTCCTCCGCAAGCGCGGGCACGTTCGGCCATTCCGCGGACCAGGTGATCCGCTGGTGCGGGCAAATTCAAGTCCGCCGTCTCCATAGACGGCTTGCTACAGCACGGGGAAGGGGGGGCGCAATCCCATGTTGCCCGCGCTTCCGTCTTGTCATCCGACCGTCCGGACAGTTCGTTGGACAAATGAAAAAGGCGGAGGTCCGCAAATTCTACAATCAGGAAGACGTCGTCGGGCACTATGCGCGTGCGACCACCGACATCGGTCTTTGGCTTTCCGAGGAAAAGATATTTCAACGGGTTTTCTCGACGGAGGACAGTATCCTTGAGCTGGGGTGCGGCGCTGGCCGGATCGCGGTCGGCTTGTACGAGCTGGGCTACACGAAAGTCTTCGCCACGGATTATTCGCGAAAGATGGTCGGAAAGGCCAGGGCTTTGGCTCAGCTTCTTGGATACGACATCGATTTCGGTGTCCAGGACGCTACAGACCTGGATTTCGGCGAAGAGGTCTTCGACGGTGCCATCTTCGGCTTCAACGGGCTCATGCAGATTCCAGGTGCCGAGGGACGTCGCAAAGCCTTGGCGGAGATATCCCGTGTGCTCAGGCCCGGGGGGTGGTTTGTTTTCACCGCCCACGACCGCAATGCCTCCGAGCATCCCAAATTCTGGAAAACCGAAACCCGCCGCTGGCGCGAAGGGCGTCAGGACCCCGACCTGATCGATTTCGGCGACCGCATCGGGGGAACCCCGTGGGGAGACCTCTACATCCATGTGCCCGACGCCAATTCCATTCGCTCCGAACTGAAGCAGGTCGGTTTCCGCGTGGATGCCGATGTGCTTCGTTCGAAGATCGCCGACGAACCCCCCGCTGTCCGGGAGTTTTCCGACGAGTGCCGCTTCTGGGTGGCCCAGAAGCCGGCAAGGACTTGAGGATCGTGCTACGCCGCGTTGTCGAAACGCAGGCTCAGCACGAATTCGGACTCGCCTTCACCCCGGCCCTGAAAGGCCAGCTCGCCCTCCAGCTTCGATACCAGCTCGCGAGCCAACGTCAGGCCGAAGAGATCAGAATCCCTTCCCTTGCGAACGAAATCCAGACGGCGCGACAGTTTCGGATCGATGATGGCCGAGCCGAGAGTCTCGATGACAGCGGGCAGGTCGGAATCCGCCGCGTTTTCCGATACGGGTCTCCGAAAAGCGATGCGGACGGTGACCTGCGTGGCCTGGCTTCGGCCCGTTTCCTCGTCGGCGAACAGCGTCCAATCGTCGGACTGGGAGGGGCTTTCGAAGGGCTCCGAGCGGTAGTCCACTGCGATTCCCTGCTCGTCTGCCGAACGGAAAGCCGAGGTCAGGAGTTGAGTCAGAATCTTTTCGAAGATTCTCCTGTCCCCGGCGAGCAGGGGCTCGACTGCTGGTTGCTCCGAGGGCGACAGGCGCAGGCGCGGACCGTTCTCGCCAGCCATCCGGTTCGCCGCCGAAGCCATCCCGGACAAAAGCTCGTAGGCCTTGAATTCCTCCGGACGCAGGTGCAAATGCCCGTCGGTCACCTGAAGCATCCAGTCGATTTCCTCGATGTGGCGGATCAACTTGCGCAGACGGCCCCGGGCCGCCTGCAGAGACGGATCGGCGGCGACCACAGGGGAGCCATCGCTCACCTTGCGCAGGCGTTCGTCGATTTCACGGAGTGGTCCGAGCATCTGGTCCGCCGAAAGCTCCACCGTGGCCGGATCGATTTCCCGAAAGTCAAGTCGCCCCCCCCGGGTAAGCGAGGTTTGGCCTGCGGCTTTGCGCCCCGTCCGGGCCAGCCACCCGGGATTGGCAGCTTCGAGGGCCGTCACCCGAATCGCGAGGATGCGCGGAAGACGGTTCATCACCGCTACCCGGAGCTGCGCCGTTCCGTCGCCTCCGTTCGGGAGGCGACAGGCCACCGAGACCGATTCAGGCTTCTCCACATCCGCCGTGACCTTACGGATCTCAGCTTCATTGGACCCGAGTATCTGGGCGAGGGAGCTGAAGATGCCGTCCTCGCTGATGCCAAACAACTTCCGCGCGGCCCGGTTCAGGAAAACGGTACGGAGAGCCTCATCTGCCACGATCACCGGATCGCGGTCGCGGGCGAACAACTTCTCGGCTTCGTCCCTGAACACGGAGGCGTTCGAGGATCGGTCCGGAGCTACGATATCCATTTGCGGGTCCGGAGTGCCGGTGTTTGCTGCCGCTTCCGCACCGGACCCAGGCACACGGGTGCCATCCGGCCCGTCCACCGCAGGGTTCGAACGGCGCGAGGGACGCAGGTATGCTCCCAGCAAGCCGAAGAGCAAGAGCGCGTACACGCCGAAGGCCACAATCGCCAAAGGACTACGAAACCATTCCATTCCCCGTTTCTAGGGCAAGGATTGGCACTCTGACGAGTGGAAAGAGCGACCCCGTCGCGTTAGCCCAGGTAGGGGGTCGGATCCGTCAGCACGTTTCCGAGCTCCGCCTTGAAGGCCAGAGCCACTTTTTCCATCTCCCTCGTCTTCGCATCGAGGGACTCGATATCGGCATCGGCAACCCCTCCCTCGGACGCTTTTTCGACACCGAGGGAAAGCTCTTTGAGCAGCGGGCTCCCGAAGGTCCGGGCCGCAGACTTGATCGAGTGCGCCGCACGGTTGAAATCCCGCCATTCCTTTTGCGCCCGCGCGTTCTTCAGTGAGGTAAGCTGCATGTCGATGTCGTTCCGGCAGTCTCCGATCAGCTCGGTGAAAATTTCCTCGTCATCCGCACAAATCTCCGATGCGAAGCGCCGCAGGTCGCTTCGGGAGAACAGACTGGCTCCGCTCGAATCAGACATGGATTCGAAAATTGGCGGAGTTCGAAGGGCGGGACAAGCACCAAGTGCCGTCAGGAAAATCAGGATTAACCAGCATCGTCGGAATTATCTCACGGATTCAGGTATTAGTCGGAAATGCGGTCTTCCACGCGCACGGTGTAGAATTCCTCGAAAATTTCGCCTTTGGCCACATCGCGTTCCTCAGCGTTGCTCGGCCCGAGAGCCAGGTAGGGGAAATCACCTTTGAGCACAAACCAGGTGAACGCCTGTTCGGGCCGCTGGCTCATGGTAACCGCAGCCGTGGTGGCCTCCCACTGCCCATCGATGCGCCCCCATAATCCTACCGACTCGGCAGTCTGGCCACAGGCCTCCATGGCCTCGCAACCCGTGCCGTCGACTTCGACCCCACAGAACTCGTCCACCGGGAAACGCCACATCCACGGCAGGCGAATGCCGAGTCCGTGATAGTTGATCTTGCGCCCGTCGCGAACCTCCAGCGACCACGGGCTCTTGATCAGACGGTGATCGCCCGGCGAGACCAGGGTCGTCTCGTGTCCTTTGGGTGTTTTGAGACTGCGAAAATGGGGCTTAAACGGGTCGTCGATGACATATTCCCCGACGACACTGCCGCCGCAGGAAAAAGTCACACAAGAGTCGGTAATGGAAACATTCATGATCGCTCAGGATTGGGCAACAGCCACCGACGCACCTCCCTGTTGCATGCTGGTATAGCCGTGCTCGCCGATCAGGTTGATCACTTCATTGGGATGGAAGGATTTACGGGCGAGGTAGTTGGCGTGCATCGTTCCCACCGCGCCATTGGAAAGTTTCAACAGGGCGCAGCACGAACTCTCCGCTCCGTTCTTGAACGGCAAGTCATACCGTCCTTGAGCACTCACCTCGACAAAATCGTGGCCGCTCAAGTGCCGCACCATGTCGATAAAGTGGATCATCAGACTGACGACGACGCCTCCGCCCGCGCGTTCCTTGTCGAGAATCCAGAAATCGGCGTTCTTGTCCGGCTTGGTCGCAATCCACGCGTCGATATCCTGCCAGCCGCGCAGGTCGAAGCTGCGCAGTTCACCGAAATTCAGCGGGTTCTCCTGTATCCATCGGCGGGCCCACAAAGCCGAGCGTTCGTAGCGGCGGTTCTGCCCCGCGACAACCAATACCCCGCGTTCGCGCGCAAGGGTCGTCAACTGCCGGGTCTCGTCGAGATTGTTGCAGACCGGTTTTTCCACCAAAACCGGAATGCCCGCCTCGACACAAGCCCGCGCCTGCGGGTAGTGGAGGAAGTGCGGCGTGGTCACCAGAGCCGCATCCACCTGATCACGGAATTTGGCGATAGCCTTTTCGTAGTCGGCCTCGGGTGGATATTTTTTGTCAGACTAAAATTTCTTGCCTGTAGCGATCCGTCCGTGATGGTCCGGGCGCCTGGCGGTCTATCTTCCTGCGCTCTTCTTCAGGGCGGGGGTGGAAGCTGTTGCCGCTGGCTTCTCGAGGTGGGGGGCGTGGCCGGTGGCCGGGATGATTTCGATGGTCGCACGGGGAAGGCGGTTCGCCATTTTCCCTGCAATCTGCCGGAATTTGCGATCATTTTCGCCCACTACCAGGGTGACGGGGATTTCCAGCCCGCTCAGATCGTCCCACAGGGCAGGGAGGACTCCGCTTCCGTGGTATTCCAGGGAGCGGGCCAGGCCGTCCGCTTCGTTGGCAAGGCGGCGGCTGCGGAGGTCCTTCCATTGCTCCGCCGGGAGCTTTTCGAGGCCCGCAAGGACGGGCTGCTTCCACCATTGTTCGAGAAAACCCGCCACACCGACGGTCCTCAACAGACCGATCCAGTGTTCGTCGTGCCGCCTCCGCTTCGCCCGCTCCGTCTCATCTGCCAGGCCCGGACTCGCGCCGATGAGGACAAGCTTTTCGAATCTGTCGGGACACTGCAGGGCAAGGTGCAGGAGCAGGCGCCCTCCCAGCGAATATCCGACTCCCGTCAAAGGCCGGTCGCCTGGAGGCAACAGGGAGGGCAGGGCGGCGGGATCGAAATCGCCGGGCAACGCGTCACTCCGTGTGCCGTGCCCCGGCAGATCGGGGCAGTACCACTCCCCCTTCACGCATCGGGACAGAGCGGAAAAATCCGCCCCCGTCCCGGTGAAACCGTGCAGGGCGAGAAAAACCGAACGTGCGGGGGATCGTGCCGCCCCTCCGGAAGGCATCATGTCCGCCGAAGCGGTCATGGGAAACGAAGGGGAGAGAGCCGCGCAGGCCTCAGGAGATTGATTTTGCGGCAGCTTCCACGATGGAAGCGAAAGACCTGGCCTCAAGCGACGCACCGCCGATGAGACCGCCGTCGATGTCCGGTTGAGCCAGAAGTTCGGCTGCATTGCCGGGCTTCATGGAACCGCCGTAAAGGATGCGGATACGGTCGGCCTTCTCGGCACCGAAGAGTTCGACGAGAATGGACCGGATGGCCGCATGGACCTCCTGTGCCATTTCGGGCGTAGCGGTTTTGCCGGTGCCAATGGCCCAGACCGGTGCGTAGGCGATGATGACGTTTTCCGCCTGCGCGCCGTCCACCGACGCAAGACCTCCGCGGACCTGGCTGCTCACGATGTCCACGGTGCGGTCGGCTTCGCGTTCTTCCAGGGTCTCCCCGACGCACAGGATGGGCTTGAGGTTGTTCTCCAGTGCGGCGAGCACCTTGCGGTTGACGAAAGCATCGTCCTCATGGAAGAGGGCACGTCGCTCGCTGTGACCGAGGATGACATGTGTGACGTACAGGCTCCGCAACATCTCGGCGGAAACCTCGCCGGTAAACGCGCCGGAGGCTTCCGGATTCATGTTCTGGGCTCCAAGCTGGACGGTCGAGTCGGCGACGGCCTTGCCGACGCTCTCGAGGCCCGTGAAGGGCGGGCACACAAGAATGCTGACGGAAGTTTCATTGCCGACTTCCTCGACAATGGCCTTGGTCAGCTCGACGCCTTCGGCGGCGTCCTTGTTCATCTTCCAGTTGCCGGCGATGAGGGTTCTGCGGTTTTGACTCATGATTGGATATCCGTTGGAAAGTTCAGGCCTGGTCGAGAGCGGCCACTCCGGGCAGGGTCTTGCCCTCGAGGAACTCGAGACTGGCACCGCCGCCGGTGCTCATAAACGTGACCTTGTCGGAAAAGCCACTCTTCTTGATCGCCTTGACGGAGTCGCCCCCGCCAATGATCGATGTTCCGCCGCTGGATGCGACCGCATCGGCCACCGCGAAAGTGCCCTTGCTGCACGCTTCGATTTCGAAAACGCCCATGGGTCCGTTCCAGAGGATGGTTTTCGCACCGGCGATTTCCGCCGAAAAGGCTTCCACCGTCTTCGGTCCGATATCCACGCCGCTCCAGCCATCGGGGATGCTCCCTTCGACGACTTGCGTTTCGGCCACGGACTTTCCTTTGAAGTCGATCCCTTTCGCGACCAGATTGTCGGGCGGCAGAAGGAGTCTCACTCCCCTGGCCGCAGCCTTGTTGATGGCTTCCTTGGCGGTTTCGACCTTGTCGAGCTCGCACAGACTGTCCCCGACCGTGCGGCCATCGGCGATGGCGAATGTGTAGGCCATGGCTCCGCCGATCAGCATGGCGTCCGCCTTGTCGAGCAGTGCGTCGATGACGGCGATTTTGTCACTGACCTTTGCGCCGCCGAGAATCACGACGAACGGGCGTTCGGGGCTCGCCGTCTTCTCTCCGAGATAGGCCAGCTCCTTTTCGATCAGATAGCCCGCCACCTTGGGGCTGAGAAATTCACAAACCCCTGCGGTCGAAGCGTGCGCGCGGTGGGCGGTGCCAAAAGCGTCGTTGACATAGGCCTCGGCCACGGAAGCGAGCTCACGGGCGAAAGCGGGATCATTCTTTTCCTCGCCCGGATGGAAACGCAGGTTTTCGAGGAGCAGGATGCCGCCCGGTTCGAGTGCTTCGGCGGCGGCCTCCACTGCCGGTCCCACGCAGTCGTCCACGAACGAGACCGGACGCTCGAGTTTAGCGCTGAGGTCCTTATCCACGTGGGACAGGCTCATTTCGGGAAGCATCTTGCCATTGGGACGA
>CAYVUQ010000040.1:3772-10274 GCA_964454915.1 uncultured Puniceicoccaceae bacterium | reverse complement strand
CTGCAAGCTTCGCAGGCCCTCTCGCTCAGAGGAATTTCTCTCTCGTTCATGGTCCCGAGTGTGCGTGGGAGGGCCCTTGATGCAAACTTCTTCCCGCCGCCGACCCGGAGTCGGACCTGGTAGCATTTCCATTTTTTGTTGGACAAGCTCGACGGTTTGGGCAAGTGGGTTTCGCTTTGTCTCATGAGATTGCACTTAATGAAATCCAAAATTCTCCGGGCCATCGTGACCGACGCCGAACTCCACTACGAGGGGAGTCTGGAGATCGACGTGGACCTGATGGACCGTGTCGGCATGGTGCGCTATGAGAAAATTCTTGTGGGTAACATCGACAACGGGGAGCGGCTGGAGACCTACGCCATACCGGCGGAGCGGGGGTCCGGGCGTATTTCGCTGAACGGCGCGGCGGCCCACAAAGGCAAAGTAGGGGATCGGATTGTCATCATCTCTTTCGCCGAGGTCGAGGCCGCCGAGGCGGCTGACTGGAAACCGAGGGCCATCACCATGGGCGCGGACAACCACACGGTGGTGAAATCCCTGAACACCTGAAACTTTCTCTTCCCAATCGACTACGATCCAAAGTCCCAATATTTGCATGAGTTATAAGTTGTTCATTCCAGGGCCTGTCGAGGTTTCGGAGAAGACCTACCGGGCCATGGCTACCCCGGTGGTCGGCCACCGCAGTCCCGATTTCGTCGAATTATACCAATCCGTCCAGCCGGGTCTCCAACGCCTTTTCGGTACCGGTGATCCGGTGTTCCTCAGCACGAGCAGTGCCTGGGGCGTGATGGAGGGTGCCGTCCGGAATCTCACCCGCAAAAAGGTTCTCAACTGCATGTGCGGTGCCTTTTCCGACAAATGGCACGACGTTTCTCTCCGTTGCGGCTTCGAGGCGGGTGCCCTCCGGGCGGAGTGGGGGTCGCACATCGATCCCGAAGACTTGCGCCGCGAGCTCGCAGGCGGCGATTACGATGTGGTCACCCTGGTCCACAACGAGACTTCCTGTGGGATGATGAATCCCCTCGCGGAGCTGATGGAGGTTTTGCGTGAGTTTCCGGAGGTGTTTTCCATCGTCGATACGGTCTCATCCTTTTCGGCCGTTCCCATCCCGAAAGACGAGATGGGAATTGACGTGATGCTGACGGGCTCGCAAAAGGCTCTCGCCCTGCCGCCGGGTCTGGCCCTTTTCTCGGTTTCCGAAAGGGCCATGGAGCGGGCCGCCGGGACCGGCGGCCGTGGCTACTACTTCGACTTTCTCGAATTTCAGAAGAACCACGAGAAGGGCATGACCCCGAGCACGCCGGTCATCCCGCTGATCCACGCTCTCCGCTCGAAACTTGAAGACATCGAAACGGAGGGATTGGAGAACCGCTATCGGCGCCACGCCGATCTCAACCGGCTTGTCCACGAATGGGTGGAGCGCAACGGTTTCGAACTTCTTCCGAAGCCCGCCTACGCTTCGAAGACCCTCAGCTGCGTCCGCAACACCCGCGACCTGGACCTTGCGGCTGTGAACGCCGGGCTCAAGGAGAAGTTCCGCATGGTGATCGACACCGGCTACGGCAAGCTCAAGGGCAAAACCTTCCGTATCTCCAACATGGGCGACGAGACTTCTGAAACCATCGGGGAGCTTCTCGCCAATCTCGAAGCGGTTATCGCCGAAATTTCCTGACCGTGGAGCGCACTCCGGCATGAAAAAACTCGTCATCGCAGAGAAACCGTCCGTAGCCGGCGATCTCGCCCGGGTCCTCGGGAGGGTGCCGAAAAACGGTGATTACTACGAAAACGACGAATGGGTGATCAGCTCCGCTCTCGGTCACCTGGTGGAGCTTTGTATGCCGCAGGAGTTGGACAAGGCCTACAGCAAGTGGACCCTGGATAATCTGCCCATCATCCCGCAGAAGTTCAAAACCAAGCCCGTTGAGAAGACGAAGAAGAAGCTCCAGGAGCTGAAACGCCTGATGAAGCGCGACGACGTGGGCGAGATCATCAACGCCTGTGACGCCGGTCGCGAGGGGGAGCTGATTTTCACCCTGATTGCCGACCAGGCCCGGGTGAAAAAGCCCGTCAAGCGCCTCTGGATGCTTTCCATGACGCCCGACGCCATCCGCAAGGCCTTTGACCGGCTGCGCGACGAGGAGCAGATGCGCCCCCTCCAGGCCGCCGCCCGAAGCCGCCAGGAAGCCGACTGGCTGGTGGGGCTCAACGCGACGCGCGGAGCCACCGTCACGTTTGGCCGCCGCGGCGGCACCGCCGCCAATGTAGGCCGTGTGCAGACACCCACTCTGGCCATGGTCTGCGACCGCGAGGAGGATATCCGCAATTTCGTGCCCCGGCCCTATTGGGAGGTGGTCGGTACCTTTTCCCTGGACACCGGCGAGTACGCCGGAAGCTACCAGCGGCCCGATTTCAAAAAAGACGAGGCCAATCCGCACGACCGTGCTTCACGCCTGTGGGAGAAGGAAGAGGCGGAGCGGATCGCCCGCGAGGTGCGTGAAGGGGGCTCCGCCGAGGTTTCGGAGAAGAAGAAGCGTTCGAAGCAGGCATCCCCCCGGTTGTACGATCTGACGACTCTCCAGCGCGAGGCCAACAACCGCTATGGCTTTTCGGCGGCCAACACCCTGTCCATCGCCCAGGCGCTTTACGAAAAGCACAAGATGTTGACCTATCCGAGGACGGATTCCCGGGCTCTACCCCAGGACTACGGCAGTTCCTGTCGGGATGCCCTTGCCGCCCTGCCCGAAGAATACCGCAGCCATGTGGACAAGATTCTTGCTGAAAACCGGATCAATCCCGGCGACCGTCGTGTGTTCAACGACAAGCAGGTCAGCGATCACTTCGCGATCATCCCCACCGACCAGAAACCGCGCAGTCTGAACGACGCCGAACGAAAGATTTACGACATGGTAGTCCGGCGTTTTCTGGCCGTTTTCCACCCTCCCGCCGAATACGACGTGACGACCCGCGAGAGCGTTGTGGCAGGGCATGTCTTCCGGACGGATGGCAAGGTCCTTGCGGAACCGGGCTGGCTCGCCGTTTACGGCAAGACCGCTGGGACTGCCGACACCATCCCCGCCCTCCCGGCAGGTGCCTCGCAGCCCGTCCCGGCAGAGGTCTCCGGGGTCGAGGTCCGCGAGGACGCCACCCGCCCGCCCCCGCGTTACACCGAGGCCACTCTTCTTTCAGCGATGGAGAATGCCGGTAAACAGGTTGAGGAAGAGGAACTCGCCGAGGCCATGCGCGAACGTGGCCTGGGCACCCCCGCGACCCGTGCGGGCATTCTCGACAACCTCGTCCACCAGAAATACCTGGAAAAAGAAGGCAAGGACCTGTTGCCGACGCCAAAGGGGGAGGCACTGATCGGTTTCCTGCGCGCGTTCGATATTGAGCTTCTTACCAGTCCCGCCTTGACCGGGGAATGGGAATACCGGCTCAAGCAGGTCGAGGAAGGCAGACTCGCCCGCGAGGATTTCATGCAGGGCATTGAGGATGTCACCCGCCAGATCACCGAGGCCTTGCGCTCCCCCCCGCCGCCGAAAACGTCGGACATCCCCTCCATTACCGACGGCCAACCTCTCCTGGAAAATTTCAAGGCCTGGGTTTCCGAGGACACGGTTTCCATCAACAATCGCGAGATACCGGCATTGCAGGTCAACAAGGTCATCGGCAACCGGCCCATCTCCGCGGATGAGGTCCGCGAGCTGCTCGAAAAGAAACAGATCGGTCCCCTGGACGGCTTTCGCTCGAAGGCAGGCCGCGCCTTTTCCGCCCTTCTCAAACTGGTGCAGAAGGACAACGGCTCCTGGCGCGTCGAACTCGACTTTGGGGATTCCGGCGAGGGTGACGCCGCCGAGATCGACTTGACCAACAGCGAGGTTGTCGCTGAATGCCCGCTGTGCGGAAGCCCCGTCCACGAAACCCCGCGAGCCTATATCTGCGCGGAGCGCGCCAAAGACCGCGACAACTGCGAATTTCAGTTTTCCCGCAACATCCTCGGCAAGGCCATCGAGCGGCCCGTCTTCGAAAAACTGATACGCGAGGGTAGGACCGACCTGGTCGAAGGATTCCGCTCGAACCGTACGAAGCGCAAGTTCGACGCCTACCTCGTCCTCAAGCCGGGCGGAAAACTGGGCTTTGAGTTTCCGGAGCGGCCCAAAAAGTCTGCTCGGAAGAGCTCCCGCAAGCAGACGAAGAAGAGCTGACCATTGCCGGGGGCGGTCGGGTGGAGAGAGTCCGGGCGTCGTGCCGCTTGTCGAGGTTCCTGACCGGGAGTCGGCCAAAGACTGCGCGGGCAAGCTGACAACACGGCACCCCCCTTTGCATCGGGGCTCATTGAGGAGGCGGGGCGAGATCCTTCTCCAGGGTCCGGCGGATGCGCTCGGCAGCTTTGCCGTCGCCGTAGGGGTTGCGCAATTGGCTCCGGCGGGCGTATTCCGATTCGTCCGAAAGGAGCAGGGAGGCCTCGGGCAGGATTCGGGCCGGGTCCGTTCCCACCAGGCGGCAAGTGCCCGCGTCGATCCCCTCGGGGCGTTCGGTGGTGGTACGCATGACCAGAACCGGCTTGCCGAGGCTGGGTGCCTCCTCCTGCACGCCCCCGGAGTCACTGAGCAAAAATTTGCACTTACTCATGAGCCAGACGAAGTCGAAATACCCGCAGGGCTCGCCCAGGCATATCCGCGGATGCCCCGCCAGCAGGCGGTTGACCGGCTCCCGCACGCCGGGATTCAGGTGCACCGGGTAGAGGATGCCAAGGTCGTCCCATTGCTCGGCGAGAGCCAGCAGGGACTGGCAGATGTCTTCGAATCCGGGGCCGAAGGACTCCCGGCGATGCCCGGTCACCAGAATCCAGGGGTGGTCACCTTCGAGGTATCGCTTGCGGAAATCGTCGGGAATGCCGCACCTGTTGGATATCTCCCCCGCGACCGTTCCGCGGCGTTTCTGCTCGGAGCGGATCCACAGCAGGGCGTCGATGACCGTATTCCCGGTCACCGAACAGTGCCCGGCGGGGATCGATTCCCGGAGCAGATTCGCGCGGCTGAAGTCGGTCGGGGCGAAACACCACCGGGCGATGGGATCCACCAGCCTGCGGTTCATCTCCTCGGGCCAGGGAGCCTCAAAGTCGTAGGTGCGCAGGCCCGCTTCCACATGGCCTATGGGAATCCGCTCATAGAAGGCTGCAAGACTGGTGCCCAGCACCGTGGTGGTGTCGCCCTGCACAAGCACAGCGGCAGGGCGGATGTCCTGAAGCACCCGTGTGGCACCCTCGATGACAGCCGCAGTCAGGCCGGGGAGCGTCTGGTCCGGGCGCATGAGATTGAGATCGATGTCCGGAGTGATGCCGAAGACGCCGAGGGTCTGATCCATCATCTGCCGGTGTTGGGCGGTGGAGCAGAACACGGGCTCCAGACAGGGCGATTCGCGCAAGGCGAAGTGGACGGGGGCCATCTTGACGGCTTCCGGCCGTGTTCCGGCCACAATCAGAACCTTGGGCTTGCTCATGGGTCGGGATTGAAAGGGCGGCTGCTGATCCGGGCAATCCCTATCGGAAGTCCTGAATTTTTGGTTCGTCTTCCCGTTTCGGGTTGGGCAGGATACCGGGTTTTCGTTTTTCGACGATGAGCAAGGTCCTTGAATTCCTTTTACGCGGCGAGCGTCTTTCGACTTCCGAAATGGCGGACATCCTGCGTGTCCCTGCGGCGGAGGTCGAAGCGGAGTTCGAGCGTTTGAGGGCCGAGGGCGTGCTCCTCGGTTGGATTCCGGTTTTGAACCCGGAGAAGCTCGACAACCAGCGGGTCTCGGCGGTGATCGAATTGAAGATCAGCCCCGAGCGCGAGGGTGGCTTCGACCGCCTGGCGATGCGGGTGAGCCGGTTCGACGAGGTTCAGACCTGCTACCTGATGTCGGGTGCCTACGATCTTCTCGTCATCGTGAACGGGCGGACCTTGCGCGAGGTGGCCCTGTTCGTTTCGGAAAAGCTCGCCACTCTCGGTGGAGTCCTTTCCACCGCCACTCATTTCCTCCTGCGTCCTTACAAGGAGCAGGGCCGTTTGCTGTTGGAGGACGACGGCAGCGTGGAGAAACCGGCGGTCAGCCCCTGAGCCATGTCCCGTTCCAAACCAGAAGAACCGAGCGGGGACCCGGCGCGGTTCGTGGCCGGGCATGTCGTTGATCTGCCGCGGTCCGGCATCCGTGATTTTTTCGCCATCGTGGCGAAGATGCCGCAGGCCATCTCCCTCGGGATCGGCGAACCGGATTTCGTGACTCCGTGGCACATCCGCGAGGCGGCGATTTTCGCGCTGGAGCGCGGCAAGACCTCCTACACCGACAATCGGGGGCTGATCCGCTTGAGGCGGGAGATATCCGGTTACGTGGAGGAGGAATTCGGGATATCCTACGGACCGGATGAGGAGATTCTGGTCGCGGTGGGCGTCTCCGAAGCACTCGATCTGGCTCTGCGGGCTACCATCAATCCGGGAGACGGGGTGATGTATCACCATCCCTG
>CAYVUQ010000040.1:0-3762 GCA_964454915.1 uncultured Puniceicoccaceae bacterium | reverse complement strand
GTGCGGAGGATGGGTTCGCACTCTCGCCGAAGGAGTTGCGGTCGGCCTGGGATGAGGGTTGCAAGGTCCTGGTCCTGAATTTTCCGACGAATCCGACGGGGGGAACGGTGGACCGGGCGATCCTCGAAGACGTGGCCGCTTTCGCGGTGGAGAAGGATTTACTTGTTCTCAGCGACGAGATTTACGCCGAGCTGACTTACGAGGGCACTCACACCAGTATAGCCGCTCTTCCCGGGATGCGGGAGCGTACGGTTTTCCTGCACGGGTTTTCCAAGGCCTATGCGATGACCGGCTTCCGCATTGGCTACGCGTGCGGTCCCGCTCCCCTCGTCGAGGCGATGATGAAGGTCCACCAGTATTCCATGCTCTGTGCCCCGATCCTCAGCCAGGAGGCCGCTTGCGAGGCGCTGCGCAACGGTCGGCCAGCGATGGAAAAGATGCGGGACCAATACCGTGATCGGCGGGATTTTCTGGTGGGCCGCTTCCGCGAGGCCGGGCTGCCCTGCCACTTGCCGCGGGGCACCTTTTACGCCTTTGCCGATGTGCGGGGGACCGGTCTTGATGAGATGACCTTTGCCAGGCACTTGCTTGCGGAGCAGGAGGTGGCGGTGGTCCCGGGGACGGCCTTCGGTTCGGCGGGCGAAGGTTTCATCCGCGCCAGTTTCTCCACCGGTTTTCGGCGTCTGCGCGAGGCCGCCGACCGGATCGACCGCTTCGTCGAGGGATTGCGGTGAGCGGGTCTCCGATAGTTTTGCCCAAGGTCGCACTGGTGGGCCGCCCCAACGTCGGCAAGAGTCGCTTGTTCAACCGCCTGGCCGGCGGTCGTTCGGCCCTCGTGCACGCCCGGCCCGGAGTGACCCGCGATGTGTTGGCCAAGGATGTGGACGGGCGGTTCACGCTGCTCGACACCGGCGGGATCGGTCTGCCCGAGAGCGACGCCCCCGCCGAGATCGTGCGGGCGGTGGAGGAGCAGGTGTTTGTGGCAGTGGAGTCTTCTCAGGTCATTTTTCTGGTGGTGGACGCCCGCGACGGACTGGTGCCCCTCGATGAGGAGATCGCCATGCGCCTCCGGCGTGGTGCGCGGTGCCCCGTCCGCGTGATTGCCAACAAATGCGACAACGACCGGGTGGCTGACGATGCCGCCGGGTTCGCGCGGCTGGGATTTGGAGAGCCGTTGGCGGTATCTGCCGAGCACCGGCTGGGAATCGGCAGGTTGCGCAAGGCCCTGGATGCACTCCTTCCTCCTGCCGTGGCGGAGACCTCCTCCACTGCGGCGAAAGACCCCCGTATCCGCATTGCCTTTGTCGGGAAGCCCAACGTGGGCAAATCCTCGATCACCAATCGCCTTCTGGCGGAGCGACGTTTGATTGTCAGCGAGGTTCCGGGAACGACCCGCGACTCGGTGTCGCTCGATTTGGACTTCCCCTTCCAGGCTGGTCACACCGGGAGGTTCCGCCTTATCGACACAGCGGGGGTGCGGGCGCGTTCCAAGGTGGACAGCTCGGTCGAGTATTTCTCCAACCTGCGCACCCGAAAGGCGATTGAGGAAAGCGACGTGGTCTTCCTGCTTCTCGACGCCGATACCGGCGTGGTCCGGCAGGACAAGGCCCTGGCGGGCGAAGTTCTGGATGCGGGGCGGGCCCTGGTTCTGGTCGTCAACAAATGGGACATGGCGGCGGACGCCTTCACCCGGGGAGGGGTCGAGGGCTACCGCGATATCCGCGATTTCCGGGAGAACTATCGGAAGGCCGCCCTGCGCGAACTTTTCTTTCTTCCGGCCAGCCCCTTTCTGTTCCTTTCGGCCAGGACCGGCTTCGAGGTGGCCTCTGTCCTCACGGTAGCCGAGCGGATCGACCACCTGCAGAGGATGACTCTCCCGACCGGTCGCCTGAACCGGACACTCCACGATCTGATCGAGGCCCGCCCTCCGAGGCGTATGCACGGCAAGCCCTTCAAGCTGTTCTACGCAGTCCAGACCGGCACGCGGCCCTTCCGTTTCCGGTTGTATTGCAACCGCCCTGAGAAATTCGAGGACACCTACCGGCGTTACCTCGAAAGCGGCCTGATCGATACCTTTGGTTTGGAGGCCTGCCCCATCCGCTTCGATCTGGTCGGCAAAGAGCGCCGGAGCGAAACATCCGCGGCACCGTGAAGCTGCTCTACTTTTCCAGTGATCCCATCGGGATTCCTTGCCTTGAGGCACTCGCCGCCGGGACGGTCGAGGGGGTCGCTTTGGCCGGGGTCGTCAGTGCCCCCGACCGCCGCCAGGGGCGTGGCAAAAAACTGCACCGCAATCCGGTGGCCGCCGCCGGGGACCGGCTCGGGCTTCCGGTGTTCCAGCCGGAGCGGCTCTGCGCGGAGGATTTGGAGTCGTTCGCCGGGTTCGATGGTGCCCTCGTGTTCGCCTTCGGGCGCATCCTGCCCGGCTCCGTCCTCGATCTCAGGCCGGGCCGTTTTCTGAACCTGCATCCGTCGCCGCTCCCCTTGTTGCGTGGACCGTCCCCGCTGGAGACCGCTCTTGCCGAGGGATGGGAGTCCACCGATATCTGTCTCATGCGCGTCTCGCGGCGCATGGATGCCGGGCCGGTAGCTGGGCGGATACACTTGGCGATCGACGACCTGGACGAGCGGGAATCGCTCCGCGAGCGTGCTGCCCGCCGTTGCGTCGAACTTATGGGCGTGCTGCCCGCCGCCCTGAATGACGCCGTGCAATGGCAGGAACAGAACGACGCGGAGGCGACCTTCTCACGGATCATCCGCAAGGAGGACGGACGGATCGATTTCTCGCTGCCCGCGCAGCGCGTCGTGTCGCGGGCGAAGGCCTTCTCCGGTTGGCCCGGAACGGTCGTCGATTCGGGAGGTGAAAGCCTGCGGGTGGGTGATATCGATGCGGTGGAGGGCGCAGGCCCCCCCGGTCTTGTTTTGGAGGCCGGAGACCGTCTCGTGGTGGCCTGTGGAAGTGCTGCCGTATCCATTGGGAAGTTACAGAGGCCCTCCCGTGTAATGGTTCCGTGGAGCGAGTTTCGCAAAGCGGCGACCATCCGTCCCGGGACGATCCTGCCCTACCGGCTCTCTGTTCCGCTGGTGCGATGGTAAATGCGACCGTACCATTCGTGGAAGAGGCGTTGCCAGTTGCGCCAGGTCTCTGCATTTGGAAGAAAGCGCAGGAAATCCGGCGGACTTTCGTCGGAGAGGATATCCGCCGGGGCGGGATGGGGGAGCAGACCGGCGGTGCGGAAAAGCACCATGGACCGGGGAAGGTGGGTCGCGGAGGTCACGAGCAGGACGACGGCATCCGGGCCGAGGAATTCGGCGGTCGCGCGGGCCTCTTCGGCAGTGGAGGTCGGTTCAGTGAATGAGATGATCCGGTCGGGATCGATCCCCAGTTCGTAGGCGAGGCCGGCCATCGCTTCGGACGAGGCCGGGCGGTTGCCGATGCAGCCTCCCGTGAAAATCAGCGGTAGGTCGGGGTGCTCCCGGGCCAGGCGGATTCCCTCGACGGCCCGGGCGATGCCGGTGGCACCGAGTCGTCGGGTGGCGGGCCGGTCTTCAGGCACCTGGAGCACCCCTGCGCCCAGCACCACGATGGCGGCGGGAGGGGCGTCGGACAACGCGGGCGTTGGCGGGAGGGTTTCCGCCCGACGGAGGAAGGGTGCCTGCGCGGCCGGGATGGAAAGCAGCAGCAGGCCGAGGAGTGCGCTCCCGGCCAAGGCCAGCCCAGTCCGGCGGAAACGGGTGGTAGTCGCAAGCACCACTCCCAGG
>CAYVUQ010000039.1:0-10344 GCA_964454915.1 uncultured Puniceicoccaceae bacterium | reverse complement strand
GGAAACTCACCGACCTGGTGCCGGTGTGTCTCCAGGAAGGCGACCTGACAACACAGTACGCCAAGGGGCCTGTCGAAGAGTTGGGGCTGCTAAAAATGGACTTTCTGGGGCTCAAGAATCTAACTGTCATCTCCGATGCCGAAACGTTCATCCGAAATACGCGTGGGAAACCGGACTTTCACATCGAAGAAATCCTGTTGGACGACCAGGCAACCTTCGATCTCCTCAACGAGGGACGTACAGTTGGTGTATTCCAGCTTGAATCAGACGGCATGCAGTCACTGTGCCGACAAATCGGTATCAGCAGCTTCGAGGAAATCATCGCCCTGATCGCCCTGTATCGACCGGGTCCGATGCAATTCATCCCACAGTTCATTGAGGGCAAACGGGACCCTTCAAAGATTCACGTCCCCCACCCACTCCTGAAGGAATTGGTAGAGGAAACCTACGGAGTTCTTGTTTATCAGGAACAAGTCATGCAAGCCGCACGCATCATCGCCGGCTATAGTTTGGGAAACGCGGATATTCTCCGTCGCGCCATGGGCAAAAAGAAAAAGGAGGTCATGGCCGAGCAGAAGGAAATCTTTCTCAAGGGTGCGA
Source organism: uncultured Puniceicoccaceae bacterium (assembly GCA_964454915.1). Taxonomy (GTDB): domain Bacteria; phylum Verrucomicrobiota; class Verrucomicrobiia; order Opitutales; family Puniceicoccaceae; genus Puniceicoccus. The sequence goes on along the minus strand of CAYVUQ010000039.1, from coordinate 9,744 downwards.
AAGATACGAACGATCTGTCCAAGCATGAGGCCGAGGAAATTTTTGCGATTTTGGAGAAATTCGCGGAATACGGATTCAACAAATCGCATTCGGCAGCCTACGCCATGCTGAGCTACCGAACGGCCTATCTGAAGGCAAACTATCCGGTAGAATTCATGGCTGCCCTTCTGTCAGCCGAACTCGGCAATGCCGACAAAGTCGCAAATTACGTCGCCGAGGCTATCTCGCTTGGGATTCCGGTTCTCGGCCCCGACGTAAACGAATCGGGCCACGACTTTACACCCGTTCCAGGAGAAAAAGCCGACGACCCCGGACGGATTCGTTTCGGAATGAGTGCGATCAAGGGTGTGGGTGATGCCGCCACCGCACGGATCGTCGAGGAACGCGATGCCCATGGACCTTACCGGGATTTCACCGACTTCGTCGCTCGCAGCGACTTGAAAGCAATCAATCGGCGTACCCTCGAAAATCTTATCCGAACTGGCACTTTCGACTCGTTCGGTGATGATCGGGCCGCCCTGCTTGCCAACCTCGATAGTCTCTTGGGTATTGCCCAGGCCGAGAAGAGGGACCGGGAAGCAGGTCAAGCCTCTCTTTTCGACTTGATGGACAGTGGTGATGACGACGAAGCGACCTCGGGAAACGGAACTTCCTGGATCGAGGTGGATTCGATGGACCGCAAAGAGAAGCTGACCCACGAGAAGGAACTCCTCGGCTTCTATCTCTCCGGGCACCCCTTGGACGACTTTGGCCTTCTTGCCGACGCACTTCTTTCGGTCGATCCTGAAACCATCGAAGATTTGGAAAACGACGAAAGTTTCCGTCTGGTCGGCGTTATCTCAGGTCTTGAGCAGAGGATGACGAAGAAATCCGGAGAACCCTGGGCACGCTTCCAGCTTCTGACACGCACCAAAAGCCTCCCGGTAACGGTGTTTCCAAAGAACTTCGAAAAGAACCGCAACCACATCATAGCCAACAACATCGTAGTGGTCGAGGGACGTGCTTCCAAACGGGACGAAGGGACGGACCTCCACGGCCTGACGATCCGACCGCTCCAAAGCTCACTCCCTGAATTGATCCGCAAAGTCACATGGGTAGTTCGGCCCGACAACCGCTCGGTCGATTTCCTTCGAAATCTGCGGAGTCGCCTGACATTCGATGAGAGGGGCATCCCTCTCTCTATCGCGGTCTTGGCGGAGGAAAACCAGGCGTTCCTCGCCGAAGCGGCCAAAACACTGCGCATGCCCGTAAATTGGTCCCTTATCGACACACTGCGCAAACATCCGGCCGTAGCGGGCATCCGCATCTCCGCCTCCGAACCGACAGAAATTGATGACCGCCCCCACTGGATGCGGCGTCAAAGAGACCGCCGCGCAGGCTGAACACCTCCCAAAGCACCGCGACGGGAAGTCGCTCTCTCGCCGAAGCAGGCAAGAAATTTTTGTCTGAAAAATTGTTTTAGGCAAGAATTTTTTTGTCTGTTAAAATCTTTTTGCGGGGGGTTCCGGGGAGGTTTGAGTTTTTTCGATTCCTCCTTTAGGCATCTTCCTCCACGAGTTTCCCATGTCATCGCTATTCGCCAATCTCTCCGGGGTCGCCTTCGTCATTCTGGCGGTTTTTCTCCTCGGGTTCTGCATTTTCATCCACGAACTCGGTCACTTCCTGGCCGCACGCCGTCGCGGGCTGAAGGTCGAACGGTTTTCGATCGGTTTCGGCCCCCCGATCATGCGCTGGATCCGCCGCGGGGTCGAATACCGGATTTCCTGGATTCCTTTCGGCGGCTACGTCGCCCTCCCGCAGCTCGCCGACATGGGTCGGTTGGAGGGCGGCGAGGACGACGAAGAACCGGCACTGCCCCCCATTTCCTACGCCGACAAAATGATCGTGGCGGTCATGGGAGCCGTTTTCAACCTGATCTTCGCTCTCGTTCTCTCCACCATCCTCTGGATCGTCGGGCGAGAGGTAATCGTCAGCACCGAAGTAGATATCGTTGAAGAAAAGGTGGTCACCTCCGATAACCGTATTGTTCCCGGCCCGGCATTCGAGGCGGGAATCAGACCGGGGGACGAAATCATTGCCATCGATGGCGACGCCGTGTCGGACTGGACGCAACTCCACGGTTCCGTCCTTACGAGCACGGGACGAAACGCCGACGGTGATCCGGAGATCAAGGTCACCGTCCTCCGGGACGGCGAAGAATTGGCGTTTGTGGTCAATCCTGTCCTCACCACCCGTGAGTCGATCCGGGACATCGGAATCGGGCCAGACAGCGAATTGATCGTGAGCGGGCTGGTCGAAGGTATGCCAGCACAGAAAGCGGGCCTGATGCCAGGAGATTCGCTGATGGAATTGGAGGGCCAACCGATCCGCAGTTCAGCACTTCTGCAGACCATTCTCGCCCGTGACTCCGAGGGACCACTGGAACTGACCGTTCTCCGGGACGGCGAGCGACTGACGCTCTCCATGGAACCTGTTTACGTTCCCGAGGTCGATGCCAAACGCTTTGGTTTCATTTACGGCTACCAAATAAAGACCGAGATTGTCCATCGGAATCCATTGGAACAGATATCCCTGATGGCAGACACCATCCGCCGCACTCTCGTCGCCCTCTTCCACCAAGGGTCGGATGTCAAAGTCCGCAATCTCAACGGCCCTGTGGGAATCGTCCATGTGATCTCCACGTTTTCACACTACGGCTTTTCCCATGTGATCTGGCTTCTCGCCCTCATAAACGTAAACCTGGCGATCCTCAATCTTCTTCCCATTCCCGTTTTGGATGGCGGACACATGCTCTTCGCGACGGTCTCCAAACTTGCGGGTCGCCCGCTGCCACGAAGGCTCATGGAAATCACACAGGGAGCATTCGTCGTCCTTCTTCTCACCTTCATGCTCTACGTAACCTTCTTCGACATAGGTCGCATCGGCGGTGGATTCGGCTTCGGGACGGAGGCTGATGCACCGGCCGGTCAGGCACCCGTCCCCTCGGACAACAGCCCGGATTCAGCCGCCAAACAACCGTGAGCACCGCGTCTCCCATCAATCTCGATCAACCGGCTGTCGGCGAGGCACCCCCATCAGGGCTTCCGTACTGCGAGTCCCGCTTCCGTACGATCCGGTGGAAGACCCGGGAGGTCATGGTCGGCGAGGTGGGCATCGGGGGAAGGAATCCGATCCGGGTGCAATCGATGACAACTACCCTGACCGAGGACGTCGAAGCGACAGTCCGGCAGTCCATTGAGCTTGCCGAGGCGGGTTGCGAGGTTGTCCGTATCACCGCTCCCACCACGAAGGCCGCACGATGCCTCGGGGATATCCGCAAACAGTTCCGGGCCGCAGGATTCAATACGCCGCTGGTCGCCGACATCCATTTCGCCCCGAAAGCCGCCATGGAAGCGGTGAAGCATGTGGAAAAAGTGAGGATCAATCCCGGCAACTACGCCGACCGCAAGAAGTTCGCCGTCCGGGAGTACTCGGACAACGAATACGAGAGCGAGCTACAACGCCTGTTCGAAGCCTTCACGCCCATCGTCCTTGAGTGCAAACGTCTTGGCCGGGCCATGCGCATCGGCACCAATCATGGGTCTCTTTCGGACCGGATCATGAACCGCTTCGGTGACACGCCTGAGGGGATGGTGCAGTCTGCATTGGAGTTCATCAGGATAGCCGAGTCCCACGGATTTCAGGATATCGTTTTGTCAATGAAAGCCAGCAACCCGAAGGTGATGATCGCGGCCTACCGACTGGCAGTGGCACGGATGAGAGAACTGGGCATGAACTATCCTCTGCACCTTGGCGTAACGGAAGCCGGTGGAGGCGAAGACGGTCGAGTGAAAAGCGCGATCGGAATCGGCAGCCTCCTCTACGATGGGATCGGCGACACGATCCGGGTCTCCCTTACGGAAGACCCGGTCCGCGAGGCGCCCGTCGGGCGCGAATTGGCCGAGAGAGCCATGGCACTCTGGGGCCAGCAGCGCAACGAGCAGGATGTTCCCGCTGAAACGGTCCATCCCTACCAGTTCGAGCGACGCCCTTCAGAGACAGTGCGCCTCTCGGAGCATCTCGATTGCGGAGGAAATTCGGTCCCGGTGGTCATTCACAATACGCGGCTTCCTCTCGCGGATATCCGAGGGATCGTGCGGGAGGTCTGCCAGGTTCAGACCCGATTCAAGGACGCAAAAATCGAAGCTCTGGTCGTGCGCCCCGAAAACGCCTCACAAGTTGCCCAACTTCCTCTTCTAGCCGAAGCCCTTCACAGCGTCCTCCCGCTTGTCGTCGCCGATACCCGCTCATTGTCCGACCACGACATCGTTCCCGAGTGCTTTCCGAAAAAACAAGGGTGGGCGATTCTCGTCCCGCTCAGTGCCAGCGATTCGCGAGCCGCTGAGCAATGGGCCGCAGCGGCGGACCGGGCCGGAGCCGTCCTCGTCGCCGAACTCACCGCGCCGGAGGACGTCATGTCGTTATCCTCCCGTATCCCGCCCGAGAGAACCATCCTTACACTTGGTGGACCCGGGCACAATGAAGCCTGCCACGCCCTGGGGGCTTACCGAGCCCTTGCCGCCCACGCTTCCGAGGCAGGATGGAAGGCCCCGATTTGGATTCGCACACATGACGAAAACTCCGTTCTCCCAACCACGCACACCTCCGAGCGCATTGTCGAAGCGAGCATGTTGGCCGGGCCTCTGCTGTGCGACGGTATCGGGGACCTGATCAGCTGCGAGAGCTTTCCCGACCCAGCCATGGCAACAGCAATGGCTTTCAACATCCTCCAGGGGAGTCGCTCACGGATCACGCGCACAGAGTACGTGGCATGCCCCAGTTGCGGACGTACGCTCTTTGACCTCCAGACCACCACCGAACGCATCCGCGAACGCACCGACCACCTGAAAGGGGTGACCATCGCGGTCATGGGATGCATCGTAAACGGACCAGGCGAAATGGCGGACGCCGACTTCGGCTACGTCGGAGGCGCACCCGGAAAGATCAACCTCTATGTTGGGAGGGATTGTGTTCAGACGGGTATCCCCCAGCAAGAAGCCGTGGACCAGCTCATCGACCTCATCCGCTCCCACGGAAAATGGATCGACCCATGATCGCGAAAGCACTGTTCCGCATCGGCCTCCCTGCCTTTGTTCTCCTCTCTTTTCTCACGGGATGCTCTCGTCCCGAGAGAAAAATGATCCCTCCCGAGGATGTGTGGGACTTCGTGCGGAAGGAAGCACCGAACCATCAGATGGACCCCGGATTTGTTTACTCCCTTGCCTTCGCTGAAAGCTCGTTTAACGCCTATGCGGAGACCAGCGTCGCTCGGGGCATCACCCAAATGGGCAAAGAGGCTTGGGAAACCGTGACGGACATCTCCTACGACCGGGCCTGGAACTGGCGGACAAATCTTTCCATGGCGATGGCATACCTCGCCCATTGTCGGAAGATTCTCAGCAAAGCCGGTCACTTCAACTATCCACTTCTCGCCGCCAGTTACCGCTATGGCCCCGGAGCCGTTCGACAGGCCGACTACCGCATCTCCGCACTCCCCGAGCCCAAAAACAGGATTTACCAGGAAATCTTCGCCGGCCACATTCATCCCCATCCGCCTCCCGGCGAAGATGCTCCCTAAGGTGTGGACGGGTCCGTTTCGCTCGCCGGCGGAGTCGAAAACGCGGTCTCCGCATCGAAGTCCGGCTCCAGCATCCTGAGTACCCCCTGCGTCCATCCGTTGCAAAGGGCTCGCCCCGGTCCTACAACGCCCAAACGCTTCAGGGTTTTCTTGAGACGGTCCGGGATATCTCCAACAGGCCAGAGGAACCACTGCCTGAATTGATCCTTCCCCTCGTGAGCGGCAACCAAAGGAAGGAGTCCATCCGTCACCCAAGTGTTAAAACGGGTGCCGCCGACCGCTGGTTGGAAGAATCCGCGCAGCCTCTCCTCCTGTTCCTTCAACCGGAGAGCCTTTCGGCCTTCAGCAACCCGCGAAGGGCGCACGGCTGAGAGCGGCGAAGAAGGTGCCACCTTGCCGCACGGGATGTCCCTTTTCCAGCGATTGCCGCCGGAAGCAATCCAATCCGCATAGCCCTCAAGCCTCCGCAAGGGATGGTTCGCGGGTCGGCAGCCGGAAAGATTCCAGTCATCTGTGTGACGTTCCCATGCGCGAAGGGCTGTTCCAGGGGGATCCCTCATCCATCGTTCAATGGGCTCCTCGCAGGCGATGCGGCTCATCACCGCACGGTTTCTGCGCAGGCCCAGGGTTTCCAGAATCACCTGATGACAGGCAGCCACCCAGCCATCCGCTTCCAATCGACGGCGGGCCGTTTCAAGTTTGCGCGACCACCGTTCGCGGGCGGCCCGGTGCAGAAGCTCGCCCCTGCTCCCGACGGGGAAGGCAGCCAGCGTCCGCAAAGGTTCAGGCATTTCCTCGTCCGCTAACTGCCCCACCCCCAGATCATCGAGATAGGCCTCCAGATCTCGATCCAAATGTGGAAGCCACTCCAGGGTCTCGAACCTGTCCTCGCCCTCGACGGCACCCTCCCTGCGATCCGGAAAGAGAACGACGTGAAGCAACACTCCATCGTACCGCGGATCCTCGCCATGGCCATGCCGAAGCCAGTCCCTCTCATGGACGTGGATTTCCACATCCCCATGTCGCCTGCGGCCATCAAGTTCCAGAACCGCATCGCGGAAATCCGGTCCTTCCTGGAAATTCCAACGCCCGGGATCGAGAATCTCCAACCGAGACCCCGACCGGGTCACCAGTCCTCGGCTCTGAAATGCGCGCGCCGCCCAAATCCGCTGGATTTGCCTCTCCCCAAGAAAGAATGGACCATAGAGTCCCGTCAACTCCCGGACCTCAACCGCCTTTGGCGACCCGGACTTCACGCTCCCTCCCTCCGGTCTGCGTCCGAACTCCTCCACACCTCCGAAAGCGACTGCTTCCAGGGCCTTTCCGCCTGAGATCCCAGTCGCGAACGAGTTTGCCTCTCGCAACGCCTCACCCAGTCTTCGAAAGAATCACCATCAACGAAAAACGCTCCGCGTGCAGCGGCGGCCTCACGGATCATGTTGTCGCGCGATGCGACAGTTGCCAACTCCGGCTTCTTCATCCGCGCCAGCATCCGCTCAATCACACCGTCAGCGGTCAGGTCTCGCGGCGCGTAAACCACTGAAAAAGAGGTGCGCCCACAAGGATGCTGTATCTGGGTCTGCTTTTCGCGGCCGTCAAAAACCACCGTCACACGCATTCCCTCCTCGTCGTGTATCGTCCGCGACATCCCGATCAACGACTCGCAGGCTGCTTCCTGGCTCTCCTCAAGAATACTGCGCAGTGCCCCGATCCCGTGGATCATATTGTAGCCGTCGACGATCAAATGCCGGTCCGGCCCACTCATCATTGCACTTTCGACTCCGTTGGCAGATCAGCAGGATACTCCACCGACCGACCCACGGCCCACAGGATGGAGAAATAGAGGATGGAAACCATCCCCATAAGCAACCCTACAACCACACCGCAGTCCACGATCCCCCTCCATGGCTGTGGTAAAAGCCGCACAAGCAAAACCAGAACGACGATCCCCGAAGCTACCGACCACGAAACAATCATCCGCTTCCGCGTCGCATGGAAGAACCCAAAACAATAAAAGGGGGCCAGTATCCTGACCAACAGGCCGACATCGCCCCGCAAGGCACGGGCACGCGCGACGACCCGCGGAGAGAAAGCGCGATGAAACCCCCGATAGCCTTCGGAATAGACCATGAAAACCATCCAAATCGAAAAAACGGCCCACTCCGTCCACCCAAACGCGAAATCGAAAGCGGCCATCCCGATGTTCGCCAGCCGTACCACGGCAAAGCCGAGAATGGCCAAAACGCCAGCCAGACCCCAGACAATTGAGATGATCGAGGTCACACCGCGCATGATTCGACACTCTTTCCGCCAAAAAGAACAACCCTATGTTCAGGTGCTTCCACGGGTAAAACGGTAGAAGCCCCGACCGTGTGCGCAAGAAGAATAGCCTCTATCCCGAGCACCTCATACAACCCCAGGGTTGCCACTCAACTCTGTCGAATCCCTGTCCGATGAAAGTTGGTCAAGAAAATTTAGCCGGAGAAAAATAATGTCAAGTAATTTTTTGTATGACTAGTTTTTCTTTTGAAAACTCTTTCCTTCTCCCGGAAACCGATTTAGAAATCCGGTTATGCACGGCAGTTCCAGACCCAACCAACCCACCAGGCGCGACCATGGCAGGAGGGATTGACCGTCGCTCGGACCCGGCGGCCAAGATTACCTGGTTCCGTTCCTTGTTCCGCGGTCGGTCGGATGTCTTCCCCCAGCGTTTCGAGAGCCGCAGGACCGGAAGGTCGGGCTATTCCCCGGCATGTCGCAACGAATGGGTGCGCGGAGTTTGCGAGAAACCCCGGATTCGGTGCATGGATTGCCCGAACCAGGCATGGATACCGGTTTCCGATGAGACGGTGCGGTGGCACCTCTCGGGCACTGATGCTTCGGGCCGACCCTTCGTAATGGGCATCTATCCCATGCTCCTCGACGAAAGCTGCTTTTTTCTTGCCATTGACCTGGATGGAGACGGCTGGCGGGAGGACGCCCAAGCCCTGGTGGAAACCGCACGGAAGCTCCATTTGCCGAGCTACCTCGAACGCTCCCGCTCGGGCAGGGGTGGCCACCTCTGGCTCTTCTTCATCGACGCTGTCCCGGCGACGGTGGTGCGCAGACTGGGCACACACCTGCTGACAGAGACACTCGACACCAGACCGGAGGTCGGACTTTCCTCGTATGACCGCCTTTTCCCGAACCAGGACACGCTCCCAAAGGGCGGGTTTGGCAATCTCATCGCCCTGCCCCTTCAGAAAGAAGCCCGTGAAGCCGGAAACTCGGTGTTTCTTGATGATAATCTCGCCCCTTACGAAGACCAATGGGCTTTCCTGGGAACGATAGACAGGATACCGAGGAGCAAAATCCTCGAAGTCACCGAAAGAGCAGCCAAATCGAACCGCATTCTCCCGGTTCGGATCGCACCTGACGACGAATTTGCACTTGAACCGTGGAAAGCACCGCCCTCCCGATGTCTGCTTTCCACTCCTCCAAAGGGAGCTACGCCTACACGCATTGAAGTTGTCCTCGCCGACCAAATCTACATCCCAAAGAGCGAGTTGCCCCCGAGCGTGCGAAACCGCATTGTCCACCTCGCCGCTTTCCAGAATCCGGAATTCTACCGGGCACAGGCCATGCGTTTACCTACATTCGGGAAACCGCGTGTCATCGGATGCGCAGAGGATCATGCCCACCATATCGCGTTGCCCCGGGGATGCCGGGAAGACCTTGAGCACCTCTGCAAAAAATACTCCATCCGATTGGATGTCATAGACAAGCGCAACCATGGAGAAATTCTGAACACTGAATTCCATGGTAAACTCCGCCCCGCACAACAGGACGCTGCCGAAGCTCTCATTCAACACGACACCGGACTTCTGGCGGCCACTACGGCCTTCGGAAAAACCGTTCTCGCGGCCTGGATGATCGCTAAAAGGGGGGTAAACACCCTCGTTCTGGTCCATCGAAAGCAGTTAATGGACCAATGGGTCGAAACACTCTCGGCCTTTCTCAATCTGTCCGCCAAAGAGATCGGGCGACTTGGCGGAGGGCGCAAAAAACTCCGCAGCAAGATCGATGTGGCCCTCATTCAAAGTATGGTACGCGGTGAAAGACTCGATGACCGCATCGCCGACTACGGC
>CAYVUQ010000038.1:8644-10524 GCA_964454915.1 uncultured Puniceicoccaceae bacterium | reverse complement strand
CCCCCACCGGACTCGACGTTCTGGGGTTCGGACGGCGTTTCGATCTCACCGACGACACCCTGGTCGTCGGTGAGTCCGGGGAAGACCTCGGTGCCACCCCGGAGTCCGGCATTGCCCGCATCTACCTCTACGACCTCGCGACCGGCACCCTCCAGGACACAGTCGTCGGTGAACCGCCCCTATCGGCGAATATTGTCGCCGCAGCGGAAAACGATTTCGTGGCCTTCCGCACGTCGAATCTGTTCCGGTTCGACGACGACGGCACGCAAATGGACAGTGACCCAAACCCCTGGGGATCCTCTCTGGATGGAGATTACAACGGCAGGGTGGCGGTGCGATCCTTCCCCGGCAAACGGAGTTTCTACTCCAATTTGTTTCCCAGGGACATCGGCGAGGAGGTCGTCCTCGCGCCCCCGGAGAGAAACTGGGGTGCAAGTTCCTTCAGTTCCGTCATCCATGGTCGGTACTCAAAGGGGAGCATCCCCCGGCACAGCTCCACTCCTGTTTCATCCACCCCTCCCGCCACCACGTCGGATGTCGCCCTCGCTCTCAATTCCCACCTCCTCGCCACCAACATCGAGCACGAGGACCTCCGGGTGAAAATCTATCAACTCCCGTTTCCGCTGGCCGCGAGTGTCCTTCCCGGCACCGCGACCGAGGGAAACGCGACCGCCCCGGTCACCTTTCAATTGAGCGGGGAGGCCACCGCACCAGTGACGATCCACTACCGCACCAACGGAAACGTCGCCAAAGCCGGTGAAGACTACACCGAAACGGTCGATTCGGTCACGGTCCCGGTGGGCGGAACGACCGCCACGGCGCACATCCCCCTGCTGGACGATGGGGAGCACGAAGGTGTTGAGATATTCGAGGTGTACATTCGCACGGTCGAGGGCGCGGGTATCCAGGACCAGGTCGCCGCAGTTTCGCTGAGCGACGACGAAACCGAGGCCGATCTGCCGGTGGTTTCGATCAGTGGCGACACGTTCGAGGAGGGAGAACACGACCCCGACCGACCGGTATGGGGCCACGCCCAGGTGACTCTCACTCTTTCCCATGCCACGACCCAACCGGTCCGGGTGTTTTACAAGATCACGGAAGAGGGAGGTGCCGCGTTCGGATGGGACTACTCCACCCCCTATTTCGGTGGACCGGATCCCGCCAATGGAGATCCACACATCTTCGCCTACGTCAGTCATTTCCCTCCGGGCGAAACCGAGGCCATCGTCAACGTCCCCGTCCTCGATGACGATGAACCCGAGGTCACGGAGAGCTTCGAGGTCGTGATGATGCGTCCGGTCAATGCCCGGCTCGACGCCGATCCCTCGGCGTCCGTCGTGATCCCGGGAGAATTGGTGATAACCGAGAACCCCGGGATTCGCGAAGACCCTCCCGACGGCAACGCCGAGTTCGGCAGCACCCTTGCGATGGCCAACGAGCGGCTGATCATCGGACAGCGCGTGTTCGGCGGCGGCAACGCCTTTCTTTGCAACCCCGACGGTTCCGATTTCGTCACCTTGAACGTCCCCTCGGGACAGGCTGGCAATTTCGGTCGCGCCGTGGACATCGACGGTGCCTACGCGCTTGCCGGCGGCGACTTCCAGGAACGGGCCATGCTCTTCGACAGTGAGGGGACCTTTCTGCGGGAGCTGACCGGGCCGAGTAACATCAGTACCGATTTCGGCTACGCCGTCGCTCTGGGCAACGCCGACGGCACCACGGCGGCATTGGTTTCCGCTCCCCACTTCTTCCAGAACACCGTCCATGTCTTCGACGCCGCGACGGGCACTGAGCTCCGGGTTCTCGATCCCCCTGATTCCGTGAACAACTTCGGGGAAGTGCTTTCCGCCGAGGGGGACAGTGTGCTCGTGGGGTCGCTC
>CAYVUQ010000038.1:1803-8634 GCA_964454915.1 uncultured Puniceicoccaceae bacterium | reverse complement strand
CTCGACGACTGGACAACGGGTGCCCTCCTGCGGGATTTCACCGTCCCGACGGGCCATACGGTCGGCGACTTCGGCGGGAGCGTCTTCCTGACCCCCTACAACGTCGTCATCGGCGCGTCCAGCGTTGGGGGGTCCGTCGCAGGCGATCCGGGCAAGGTGTTTGTCTTCGACCGGACGACCGGGGCCCTTGAGAGGGTGGTCACTCCGCTCGACCCCGGCTCGGAGGAATTCGGACACGCGGTCGCGGTCGACGGAGACGTCCTCTACGTCGGTGCCCCCGGGGACGACACGAAAGCGGAGAATTCGGGCTCGGTCGCGCTCTTCGACCTCGGCAGCGGAGACCGGATCGACAAAGTCTATTCCGCCGGGGAGGCAGCGGGAGACGCCATGGGCTTCGCCGTCGCCGCCGATGGAGGAATCTACGCGGCGGGCGCGCCCGGGACCCCCACGGACTCAGGCAGTGCTGACGCTGGCACCGTCTTTACCTCCTCCGTCTCCCAGGCATACGGTTTGGACTTCCAGGCGGATTTCGCGGGTTGGGACGCCGCCAACTCCTCCGGGGTCTTCGAGTTGTTGGGACTCGACCCCGTTCTCGGCTTTGGGCTCGACCTCGACGGCGATGCCGGTATCCCGAGGCTGCTACGTTCGCTGCCTCGGATCGACTCCTCGACCGCGAGTGGCCTCCGTTTCGCGCTGGAGCTTCCGGAGCATTTGCGTACAACGGTCCGGCTCGAACTCCAGCGCTCGACGGACCTGGGCTCATGGACGACAGTTGCCTTCAAGAACGGTCAAGGGCCGTGGATCAGCAACCTCCCCACCCAAAGCATTCCGATCACCGGTGAAGAACGGAAGCGATTGTCCTTCAACATCGAGGACCAGGGCGATGATACCTTCTGGCGAATCCGCGTGGTGGAGAATCCGGAAAACTAACCGGATACGGGGAGCACTCCGACCCATCCGGAACCGAGCGAGGAAGAATGGTCGGCGGCCAGCGCGTGGGCTCACATCTTTTTGCCATAGGCTGCCTTCCCACGAAATCTTGCGATTTGCTTCGCGGGCAATGCGTTTGGCATCGTGACGGGCAAGATAAATTAAGACAGAAAAAATTATTCAGGCAAGAAAATTTTTGTTAGACAAAAAGAAAGAATAGTCAGGTCCAACACCCTGCGTCCGAACGGTCATCCGCCTGCACGGCCGGATTTCACTCTCCTGCAACGCTTTCGTCACAATCGCGCTTCTCGCGCCCGCTGCTTGACGAAAACCGCTTGCCCGACCGACGCGGGTTCGTTGACTGGGAGGACACTGCTCAGCACATGTTTTCACGCACGGTCCAGGTGGCGTTGAGTGCCACATTGATCTGCTTCGCCGCGTTTCTTCCGTCTTTCACCGTCGGCGAGGCGGCCCAGCAGGCACTCCGGCTGCAGGAGGTTCTCGCCCGTGCGACCGGTCTTTTTCAGTCGGGCGACTACGCGGGCGCACTTGAACTGTTCGATCTGCTCGACACCACTTTCGGTGCAGAGCCGGAACTGAAGGACCCTGGGGTGCAACGAGTGCTGCTGCCTGCGCGCGGTTACGCGGAGTTCGCCACCGCCGACTACCCGGCGGCGATCAGCACCTTTCGGTCCTATCTCGACCAGTTTCCCGAAACCGGACGCGTCCATGCGTTCGTCCTCTACACCCTGGCCCAGGCGCACCAGTTCAACGATGAACCCGAGGAGGCTGCCCGACGGCTTGCGGAATTCACCGCCAGCTACCCCCGTTCACCCGAATCGTCCCTGGCGACCCTTCAGCAAACCGATATCCTCTTCCGCTCCGGGAAAACGGAGGAAGGGCTTCTCCTCTCGGAAGAGTTGCATGGCTCCGCCACCTCCCAAACGCTCCGGACGCAGGCCCGGCTCAGAGCCCTTCAGGTGCTCGTGGACGAACAACGGTACGAGGACGCTTTCAGAATCATCCGAAGCACAAACTGGCGCATCCGCACCATGCCAGAGCTTGCAGTCCTGGCCTTCGCCGCCTTGCAAACCGGCGACGCCCTCATGGCGGAAAAACGTCCCGCCGACGCCCTTCGGTGCTATCGTCTCGTGCCGCCCTACGACACACTTGTCGAACGCCAACGCGCCCAGCTCGAACGCACCCAGGCCGCACTGGACTACCGAAAGCGGGCGGACAACAGTCCCATGGCGATGGCGTGGAACGATTACTACACCCAACTGGCCGCCCGCCAGGAGAGGCAGCTTGAGGCCCTGGAGGCGATGGGCGACTACACTCCCGGGTTTCTCCTGCGCTACGGACAGGCCTTTCTCCGCTCCGAGCGGCCCCATGAATCCCTCACCCTCTTCCGCAAGCTGGCCCGGGACGAGGAGCTTTCGCCCGAGGAGCGGCAACAATGCCATTACCACTGGATTCTCTCCCTCTACGCTCTGGAGGACTGGGAGGAAACCCTGCGGGTGGCCGGTCTTTTCGAAGAAGCCTACCCCGAAAGCCCACTCGCCCCGGAAGCACTTTATCTCGTAGCCCAGGCCTACCAGGAACAGCGCAAGTTCCGACCGTCGATCGAGGTGTACACCACCCTCCTGGAGCGTTTCCCCGAGCACCGGCTCGCCTCCCGGTGGCTCTTCACCCGCGGATTCAATCTCGCCATGCTCGAGCAGTACGAGGAGTCCCGCACAGACTTCGAGGAGTTTCGGAAACGATTCCCGGAACACCCCCTCGCCACTCAGGCAGCCCTCTGGCATGCTCTTACCCATCATTTCGAGGGGAATTACGAAGAAGCTCTCGCCGAACTGGAGCCCCTGGCCGAGAGCAGCCGCGATCACCATCTGTACCCGGAGATTCGATACCGTATCGCAACAGCAGTGTACGGACTGCGGGACTATGAAAGGGCACGCACCTTGATCGAGAGCTACCTCGAAGAATTCCCCATGCACCAAAGAGCACCGGAAGCGACCGTCCTTCGGGGAGACATTCTGATGGGTCTCGGCGAGCTGATATCAGCCTCCACCGCCTTCGCCCAGGTCACCCCCGAAGCGGGTGGCCTGTTTCCCTACGCAATCTTTCAGCGCGGGAAGATATTCAAGGCACTGGAACGCTTCGATCTCATGGTCGAACACTATTCGGACTATCTCAAGCGGGACGACATTCCCTTCAAGCCGCGGATGAGCGAAGCCCTCTACTGGCTCGGTTGGGCACTGCTGCAATCCGGTCGGCCCGCGGAAGCACTCGCCCGTTTCCAGGAAGCCATCAACACCTTTGGCGACGATCCCTCCGCCACCGAAATCCAGCCGCTCCTCAGTTCCCTCGAAACCATGCGCCGCGATCTCCTCAGGGACGCCGAATCCGTCCCTCGCGACCACCCGCTGCTCGCCGGGCAGAATTTCGATGCATGGCTGGATGCCGAAATCGCACGCGCCCTGGAACAGGAGCGGCTTACCTGGTTCAGCCGACTCAAGTACTTCCAGGCCGTCCGGGAGCGCGCTCGCGGCGACGAGGAAATGGCCCGAACCATCCTCCAGGAGATCGACGAAAAAGTTCCCATGGACCGTCTCGACCCGGAGGTGATCGGTCGGATCGGCCTGGTTTATTCGGACATGGGCTTCGGCTACGCAGAGGACTATTTCGACTTTGTGCTGGAAAACTATCCAAAACATCCCGCCCGCGCCGAGGCATGGTTCGGGCTGGCCCAAATCCTCTTCGCAGACGGCGAGATCGAGGAAGCGGAGGACTACCTCCGCAAGTTCGAAGACCAGATGCCGCTCCACCCGCTCGCGGTCCGCGTGCGCATACTGCGCGGGCGTCTGCTCACGGAGCTCGGTTACTACGACGACGCTGAAACAACGTTCGAAGAAGTCCTGCAACTCAAACAGGCGCGGGGACGCCCGCATGCCCACGCCCTGGCGGGGCTGGCCGAATTAAACGAAAGACGCGGCAACCTCCGGCGGGCCATCCCCTACTGGCAGCGAATCTACACCCTTTACCGAGCCTATCCCGACCTCGTCGCCGAAGCCTACGTGCGGAGCGCGGAATTATTCGCGGAGATCGGGGAACACCGCACCGCGTTTCTCTCGATCGAAGAAATGCTCAAGGACGACCGTATGCTGTCCACCCCGCACGCCGCCCGTGCGAATGACCTGCGACGGGAACTCCTCGACACCCACGGACCGTTCCCGCCAGACGAGCCGGAGCCATCCCCACCCGCCAACGAGGAAGTTCCATGACGCGATACATCCGGCACCTTCTGGCGACCCTCGCTCTCGCTGCAAGCACCGCCCTCCACGCGCAGGAAGCGGACACCGCCACGCCCGCCTCCCCACCGGAGACCTTGCCGATGCCCGGGGCTCTCCCCGATCCTGTCGGCGGGGGTATCCCGCCCCCCGAACTCGAAGAATTGCGCAAACCACTCACCATTTTCGTCCGCGGTGGCCGTCGGTTCGACGGTACACTTGCCGGGTTCGACGGAGAGAAACTCTCCCTGCGGACTATCCAGGCTGGCGGAGAGATCGTCATGTCGTTTCCGCAGGAAGACATCGAGCGCATCTTTTTCCCCGGAGGTTCCATTCTGGAGGCAACTCGTGCAACCATCCGCTCCGGTGACATGCCTGCCGCCCTCCCTTATCTCGAAGCACTTCTGGCGATCCGCTATCCGATCTTCCCTCTGCTGCCGCCCGACCAACGGTCGCTCTACGCGGAAATCCCTTTTGCCGCGTTGTCCATCGACCGACCGGCCGCCGCCATCGCGTACGTCGAAGCACTCCGCCCCTACTACACGCGCGAGGGGGACCTCGAAAAACTCCGCGCCGCCGAGCTGCTCGGTCGCTATATTCTCGATCTGAGCGACGAGGCGAGGGAACAGGCGGAAAATCGTATCGAGCGCGAGGGACGTTTCCCCGAATCAGCACTCGGCCACTTCGTGCTGGGAGCAATCCAGTTCAGGGAGGGCTCGTACGCGGATTCGCTGCAGACCTCGCTGGAGCCGATCGTGTTTACCGGTCAGATTCCGGTTCCCTACCTGGGCCATTGCTATGCACTTGCGGTCGCCTCCACCCACGTCCTCGGCAACGACAAACACCGCGACCAGCTGCTCGGCGAGATGCGCGAGCGCGGCATCCCGTGGCAGCCGCTGCGGGCACTTGCAGCAGCCGAAGAAGAACTTGCCGACCTCGTGGTGACGGACGAAAACGGAGAATCCCTTCCGCTGTTCGAGGCTGCCACCGAAGACGAGCGTCTCCTCGAAACCATCGAGGAGAGCGTCGGCACCGAGAATTTCATCGACCCCTCAAGTTTGATCCCCCTTTGAATTCCATCTCCTGAACAATAAGAAACCATCCGCCCGAAACCACCATGGCCCAGATTAAAAACACCTTGTTGATCCTGGTCCTCGCGGCTGTGCCCGCAGCCCTCCTTGCCCAGGAGGAAGCCGCCGCCCCTCCACCCGATACCAGCCTGTTCGGCATGATCCAGCAGGGCGGATGGGCGATGTTCCCACTGGCGGCCTGCTCCCTGGCCATGATCTTTCTCATCATTTACTGCTATCTGGAGACCCGTCGCTCCCGCTTCATCGCCGACGCAGTTTTGCCCCAGGTGCGGGATTCCCTTGCCTCGCACGACATTGAGGCCGCCACCGGCCCCCTCACCGCCAGCAACACCGTTCTCGGGCGCACGCTGGTTCCTGCTTTGCTGAAGCTGCGGAGCGACCGTCCCAACCTCAACAGGGAGCAGGCGGAAAACCTTCTTGTGGAGAATCTCGAAGCCGAGGAGAACTCGGTGTCACAGTGGGTGAACTACCTGAACGTGGTGGCCGCCGTGGCACCGATGATCGGCCTTCTGGGAACCGTCAGCGGGATGATCAGTGCCTTTCAAACGATCGGCCAGGGGGGGATGGGGCGACCGGAGCTGCTCGCCGCGGATATCGGCGAGGCACTCATCACCACGGCCACGGGGCTGGTGATCGGGATCCCCGCGATGATCTTCTACTTCATCCTCCGCAACCGTCTCGGCCACCAGATGATCCAGACCACCCAGACGGCCAGCGAATTGATCGATACGGTCGAGGAAGATTGACAGAACCGCGGGACAGGAATGTCGCGCATCCGGAGGGCGGACGTTCCTGTCCGCCGGCAGCCAGGTCAAACGAACGCCCCCGGCGAGCGACCGCTCAGGAAAGCCGGGCGACGAGGTCTTCCCTGGAGGTGAGCCCAACCACCTGGTCGCTCATCTCTCCGTTCTTGAAGAAAAGCAGAGTGGGTATGGCACGGACACCGTGGCGCTGCGCGACATCCTGATTCTCATCCACGTTGACCTTGCAGACGAGTGCTTTGTCTCCCAACTCCTCAGCAACCTCCTCAAGGATGGGAGTGAGAGCCTTGCAGGGGCCACACCAGGGTGCCCAGAAGTCCACCACGGTGGGCTTTCCGGCTGCCTTGATACTCGAATCGAAATCGGCACTGGTCAGTTCTTTGATATTTCCGGACATAATTCAAAAAGGGTTCAGATGATATTGAGGAGGTCCTTCAGGACGAGATAGGCTACGGCCAAAGCTCCCACGCAGGTGATTGCGTCGATCACCAGAGCGACGGCAGAGATCCCTCCGGCTGGCCCCTCCTTGCCCATGACGGGCACAGCACTCCCGCCCTGCGTGGGTTGTGAGCGTGCTGTGGTGACACCCGGGCGAACCACATGGGGTTTGGGCGGGGGTGCCTTGATGGGCTTCTTCGCCGCCACCACGGTCGGGTTCTCGTCCGGCGGTGTCGCCGGTTTCGGAGCCGGTTCCGGAGCGGAACCGGCGGGCTTGGGCTTCGGGGGAAGTTTCGGGGTGAGCCTGGGCCTGGCGTCCCC
>CAYVUQ010000038.1:0-1793 GCA_964454915.1 uncultured Puniceicoccaceae bacterium | reverse complement strand
CCCCCTCCGCCTTCGGAGGGAGGCCCGGAGATTGCGGCTTGTCCTCCTGCGGTGCCGGATCCTCTGAGGGTGCGGCGACTTTCTTCGGCGGAAGTTTCGGCTTCGGTTGTTCGGCGGCTTCAGGAGCGCCTTTGGTCGGGTTATCCTTCTCTTCGGACATTGTTTCTGTGTTGGATGGTTGGGGTTCGGTCTCGCCAGGGGAACGTGTGACCCGGATGGAGGCTCCGACCGGACGGGACGCTTTCATGGGAATGCCCCCCGAATTCGTTTCCTGGTCGTCGTCTTGATGTGATGGTGCCATACTCGATTCTCATTCAGGCGTATTGCGTTGGAGAAGCTCTGACAATTCCTTTTTCTCCGTTTCTTCCAGAGACCTTCCGCGCCGTGAGAGATCCTCAAAGGTCTTCACCAGAGTCTCGGTCATCCGGTCGTGGGTCTCCTCGGAACCGCCGACGATGGAGAAATCCTCCCCTTTGGTAACCCGGCGGTGACCATCGTCCCCATCAAGACCGACACCAAGCAGGTGCGCACGAGCTTTTCTTGTTTCTGGCATCAATGTCAACTAACCCCT
Source organism: uncultured Puniceicoccaceae bacterium (assembly GCA_964454915.1). Taxonomy (GTDB): domain Bacteria; phylum Verrucomicrobiota; class Verrucomicrobiia; order Opitutales; family Puniceicoccaceae; genus Puniceicoccus. The sequence continues at coordinate 1,222 of CAYVUQ010000038.1, read as the reverse complement.
ATTCCGGGGCGATTTCAAGGGTTTCCCTCGATTCGGGTGCCTCGCAGCGGATATCTCCGAAAGCCGTGTCCTGACTGATCTCGATCTTCCCCACCCGTGTCAGCTCCAGGACCGCGAGGAATGTGGCAGCGAGGGTGTTCAGCGTGTAGTTCCCCGTAAAGAGCTCGCTAAAACGAAACCCTCGCTTCAGGCGCAGCCGTTCGAGGACGAATTCCATCCGCTCCGCAACCGTGATCGGGTCGTCCTCGATCTCACCGACGACGATCCGATCCGCCAACCGGCGGAGAACACCGTTGAAAATGTTCCACAGCTCGATCCTGTCGGAAGGTTTGAGGGGGGTTTCACGGTCCGTTTTCTCAACGCCCACTTTACGCGGAATGCGGTCCGAACTTTCCTCCGCCAGGTCCTCGATCTGCCCGGCAGCCTCCTTGAATGCACGGTATTCGAGCAATTGCTGGACAAGCTCCCAGCGCGGATCACTTCCTTCTTCGACCTCGTCCTCCTCACGCCCGCGCTTTTCCTTCGGAAGAAGCACCCGGCTTTTGATGTACATGAGCGTCGAGGCCATCACGAAAAACTCACCCGCGATCTCCAGGTCCAACTGCTCCATACGCCGCAGAATCCCCAGATACTGCCGGGTCACCTCCACAATGGGGATGTCGTTGACGTTGATCTCGTTCCTGCGGATCAGAAAAAGCAGGAGATCGAGAGGACCCTCGAAAACCGGCAGGCGGACCGCCGGTTCGTCTGCGGCCAGGAGTTGCTCGTCAGTGAGCATCCCGCGAGCCGGCGTTATCACAGAACTCCAGGGACGGACCGGAAGACCCCGGAACGATCCTGCGGTAGTAACACCCACTGCGGGCGCAGCCCGAGGCATCCCTGGTGTGGCATGAGCCAGCCCCCTGGGGGCGCACCCGGTACAACAGCGAATTCTGTTCGCAGTTGACCCGCACCTCCACGATTTTCAGCCAGTCCCCGCTCGTTTTTCCCTTGATCCAAAGCTCGTTGCGGCTGGTGCTCCAGAATGTCGCCATACCGCTCTCCAAAGTATGCTCCAACGCCGCCTCGTTGGCATAGGCGAGAATCAACACCTCGCCCGAGTCGGCGTCCTGCACCACCACGGGCAGCACGTCACAACCGGTAGAAGCGACCTTCCCCAGTTTTGTGAAATCGAGCCGGAGACCGGCACCTTCCTCCAATTCGGAACTCATACGGACCACGC
>CAYVUQ010000037.1:9653-10584 GCA_964454915.1 uncultured Puniceicoccaceae bacterium | reverse complement strand
GGATCATGCCCCACCGCTACCCGATGCTCCTCGTGGACCGCGTGGTCGAGATCGTTTCCGATGAGGAATTGATCGCGATCAAGAACGTGAGCATAAACGAGCCATTTTTCCAGGGACACTTCCCCGGGAGACCCGTCATGCCCGGGGTCCTCCAGATCGAAGCGATGGCGCAGGCCGCCGGCATCCTGATGCTCAGACATACCACCGTTGAGAACCGTATCGCGTTTTTCATGAGTTGCGACAAGGTTAAATTCCGTCACGCGGTGGAGCCCGGAGATCAAATCGTAATCCATGTGCGATTGATCAAGAGAAGGGGCGACAAACTCGCCGTTGCTGCGGGGGAATGCAAGGTCGGGGACAAGGTGGTCTCCTCAGCAGAACTCATGTTCACGATCATGGACGCCGGAGAGGCTCACTAGGGTGGCCACCACAATCCACTCCACCGCGATTATCGAGAGCGGGGCCGAGATCGCTGAGGACTGCGAGATAGGTGCCTACGCGTACGTGGGAGGCAAGGTCCGCATGGGATCCGGATGTCGTATCCACCATCACGCAACAGTGGAAGGGCTTACGGTGATGGGAGAGCGAAATGAAGTTTTTCCCTACGCTCTTATCGGGGGTAAAACCCACGACCTTAAATACAAGGGAGGTGAACCAGGCCTCCGTATCGGAAACGACAATGTCTTCCGGGAATTTACCACGGTTCATCCCGCGACAGCCGAAGGCGACTTCACCGTTCTGGGCAACAGCAATGTAATTCTCGCTTACAGCCATGTCGCGCATGACTGCCAGATCGGCGACCACCTCATCATGAGCAGCCACGCGGCACTGGGCGGACACGTCTTCTGCGGAGACCGCGTGAACATCGGATGGGGAGCAGGAATTCACCAATTCTGCCGGATTGGAACCCTCGCCATGATCGGAGCAGCAT
>CAYVUQ010000037.1:0-9643 GCA_964454915.1 uncultured Puniceicoccaceae bacterium | reverse complement strand
GAGCAGCATCGAAAGTTGTCCAGGATGTGCCCCCGTTTCTGATCGCCGATGGGAATCCGGCCGTCTGCAAAACACACAACCGCATCGGCCTTGAGAGAGCAGGATTTTCTTCGGACGATGTCTCCTTGATCCACCAGGCATTCCGAATCCTCTTTCGCGATGGCCTTAACAGGAGTCAATCCTTGCAGAAACTTCGCGAGCATCCGAGGAGTGGGGAAAAGGCGGTGAAGGAACTCGTCGAATTCATCTCGGCAAGCCGCAGAGGAGTCGGCTGAGGGCTGAGTGAGGGAGCGAACACACGGCACGCAGCGGTCAGCCGCGCAACACCCTCGCCACACCCTCGCCTCCTTCCTGGTGACTGAAAAACCTGTCCTCAAGCTCCAGGTGCAAACCCTCCAGACCCTTTCTTAACCACGCCAGTTCACCCGCGACCCGCCGAACAGTTCGGGCATGGATCGTCATGGACTTCGTCCCAAAATCGAGGTGCGCGGTCCTCGCCGGGAAAACGTCTTCGACCGGAAAAGCCCGAACCCGCTCAATCATCCTCTCCACTCTTCGAAGTCCGGCGGTGCGTCGTCTGCCACCCGCATCGACCGCTCCGAGAGAATCATGGATGCGGAAAAGGTTGAACAGAAAAGAGACGGGCAAGTCTTCCTTGCGCCAGATCAAACGGAACACCCGATCCAGATACGCACGCGAACGGTATTCGCGCCGGTATGCGTCGAGACAGCCGATCACCCTCAGCAATGCCGTCAAATCGGTATCATCCTCAATATGGCGTTCCTGCAAAGAAACCCTGCTGGGAAGGATGGACTCCAGGAGCAGGGAACAACCGATCGCCCACTCGACGGCCGAACCGATCAGCCAGAAACGATAGACCGCATCATGGGCGAGAGTCCTCTCAAGAACACCAGAAAACCTGGCGTGTTCCCGGGAAACCAACCGACATGCCTCGAATGCACCGACCCCATCAGCCCCTTGGCGCGAAAGAACGTCGTCAAACCCTTCCCTCCACTGGAAAAAGACCTCCGTCATCTCGGGGGATATCCACTCCCGAATGAGATTCAGATTTCTCTCGGCAGCATGGATGCAAGAGGAGACCGACGAAGGTCGGCTTGAGGAGCCAACGAATTCGCCGAACAGGGAAGAAAAAGACTCCGGCATCTCATCGTGTTCGAGAAAGGGCTCGAAATGGGCCGCCGCGGCCACTCCCTTCCACAGCGGCCAACAGTAATCGGCGTCTGCGGGAGCCAGGTCCGCACGCCGAATGGTCTCCAGCAACCCCGCCTGATGGGCGGCGTTGCGCGCACGCTCGAGATACCGCGCGAGCCAGTATATTCCTTCAGCCACCCGACTCGGAGCAGGCATGAAAGCCGGGGCGAGATCGGATTCCAATGCGGTCGAGCGCTCGATTCTCCCCGTCCGACCCAGGGTTTTGTCAATCACCCAGGTATCCTTCATTCCGGAGATGAAGTCCAGTGTACCTGTGTCACCCGGAGCCCAGGACAATCCACCTGGCAGCACCACCGGTCTCCTGCCGAGCACCCCGAAAACCCTCAGAAAGTAGCCCCGATCTTCGGCAGATCCAGACTGGCCTTCCGCGCGGAATCCAGGCGGCCGACGACGGGCCACCGTCCACTCCGGATTCCCTCCGAACTGACTGTCGCCTCCCTGCCGGCAATCCAGGGACACCATGACGCGTGGAGTCGCCACCGCATCAAAGAGAAACTCCTCCCTTCGATCATTCACCCACTCCGCTTGATCACGATCATAACAATGGTAAGTCTCAACCGTGGGCAACAAAGGGGCTTCCCCCGTATAGAACCGGATAATTGCGTCGCTGAACGGCAAGAGCGAGCGGTCGTCGGCCACCTCGGAGCCAAGCGGATTCTGCATACGCACCGTTCCCTCCCGGACGCAATGCGCCAAGCCCGGGACTCCCCGATCCGCATTTTCAGGAAAGGTAATCGGATCAACCGCGTTCGTCTCGACCTTACGCAGAATGACGCCCACCCGCTCGAGACCGGCGATGGTTTTCAAGAAGACTTTAGCGTCCCTCACGATCAGATCCGCGGGGCGGACCGAGACCACTCCCATCTGACGCGCCAGAAACGAGTCATCGAAATCGGACCGGAGCGAGTCGCCACGCGTCAGTAACACGATCCGGGGATCACCCGAGCCATCGTCACCCCGGAGGGCCTCAACCAGATCACTTCCAAATCCAGCAACGGGTGCCACCTGGCGATCAGTAAACACCTCCGGAAAGGCTTGGGCCAACATCCTGCGATTCTGGATCACATGCGAGAGCCCGGACGGGAAGGAGAAATGGTTTTCAAACACCATCCATCCCCCGTGGCCATCCGAACAAAGGTCAACGGCACCGAGGAGAATTCCGGACCCGAAACGACCCGACATCCCGATCATCTGCCGGTAATAGCCGGGAAACGCCAGAAGCAGATCCATCGGAAGCACGCCTTCGGTCACAATACGACGCGCCCCGTAAACATCCCGGATAAACAGTCCAAACGCCCTCATCCGCTGCAGCACGCCCGAACGGATATGTGCCCATTCTGCGGGGGACAGCACTCGTGGCAGAATCGATAGTCTCCAGGCGGCGGGCCGCTCCGAATCCGAAGAAAGGGAAAAATGGTGACCCATCTCCGCCGACAAGCGACGGAGTGTCCGCTCCCGTTCGGCAAACATGTCCGGTGGAAACACGGAAGCATCGACCGGACTCGTTTCGCCCGATGCGACACTCCGCCCCCGCTCGTCCGCTCCTTCGGGATCGAAACCTTGACCGAACATCAAAGCTTGCCGATGAAGGGCTTCCAGACTTCGCGCGGACCACCCCTGTGGAGCACCGAAAGAAAGGGGCGATGCTTGGGTCTGACCGGCTGTCGGCGCAGATTCAGTCCCGCCTGATGCGGAAGTCTGTTCGCCTTGCGGCTGTTGCACTCGATACAAGACGTGACCAGATTCTCCCAACTGGTTCGTCCTCCGCGGTCGCGCGGAATTACATGGTCCAGATTCAGTTTCGACTCCGGAAATATCCCGCCGCAGTATTGGCAGCGGTACTTGTCGCGCTCAAAGACATTGCGACGGTTCAACTTCGTGTCCTGAATCGGCACCCTGTCGAACTCCCGCAACAGCAGGATATGCGGAACCCGCAGGGCAAGCCGGACGGATCGTATGGAAAACTCCCCAGGTCCCGGCGGATCTTCGGCCGAGCGGGATATCCACTCCTCGGCCGAAAGCATTTCGAAGTTTCCGTCCACCGGATTCACGACCTGCGCATTGTCCTGAAAAAGCAAAGAGACCGCCCGGCGAATTCCCACAATATTGACCGGTTGCCAAACCCTGTTGAGGACAAGAACCCGGAACGCTTCTTCATTCGAACGCTTTCCGGTGTCATCCATGATGGGACCCTACCAAAACGCACTTGGCGCACGATGCAACCGGAAATCACTACCGTAACACCGATTTCACTATCGAGCAGGAGGGAACGTGCCTTCAGCCACCCTCCATTTTTCCGACTGTTCCACCGGCACTTCCCTTCATGCCCCGCCTCAGAACTGCGGAGGCCAGTGGGAAACCAGCACGAGAATCCAGGCGGTCGCGGCGAAAACAAGGCTGAGAAAAACGGCGGCACTTCCGATATCCTTGGCCCTCTTCGCAAATGGGTGCTTCTCGAAAGAGATGTAATCGATGCAATTCTCCACTGCCGTATTGAGCAATTCGGTGACCATCACGAAGAGGACGGATCCAACCAACACGAAGCGCAAGGCCAGCGGCATATCCATAAGCAATGCGAACGGTATCAGAAAACAGGCGGCGAAACACTCCTGCCGGAAAGCCGCTTCGTGCTTGAAGGCGGCACCCAGGCCCTCGAAAGAGTGAAGGACTGCGAGGAAAACCCTTCGCAAACCGCCAACGGTCTGCCATGGTTTGGCGACGCGCCGTCCGCCCACGCTCCTTTCCGCGTCCATCTTCTCAAGCCGTATTCTCAAGCCGTAAACTTGTCGGCGACGAACTCCGCCAGGCGCTCCAGACCCTTTTCAATCACATCATCGGAAGTCGCATAGCTGAGTCGGATACCCGTGTCACTCCCGAAGCCCTCTCCGGCGACGACCGCCACGAGTTTCTCCTCCAGGAGTTTCTGCGCGAAAACGGAGGGCTGCACGCCCAGAGCCGAGATATCGGGAAAGAGGTAGAAAGCTCCAGTCGAGCGGAAACACTCGATGCCGGGGATCCCCGCCAAACCCTCAAGCAACTTCAACCGCCGCCGGTCGAAGACCTCCAACATCCGCGAGACCTCGCGCATGGCGAGATCCCAATTGCGCATGGCCGCCAGAGCACCGAACTGGGCGAACGTCGTCGCGTTTGAAGTCGTTTGGCTCTGCAGGCTGGCAACGGCCTTGGCGATGGGCGGAGGAGCGACCAGGGTACCCAATCTCCACCCGGTCATTGAAAACGTTTTGCTGAAGCCCGAAACGGTGATCACCATTTCCGCAGCCTCTTCCGAAACCGAGGCCGGGGAGAGATGGCGGGCGTCGTCATACAAAAGATATTCGTATATCTCGTCCGACAGGATAAGGATACCGTGTTCCAGGCAGATGGAAACGATCTCGCGGATCAGGTCGGGGGGAAGAACCGCACCGGTGGGATTCGACGGACTGTTGAGAACCAGGAGTTTGGTCTTCGCTGTCACCGAAGCCCGGAGTTCGTCGGGTTGGAGCCGGAACCCCTCCTTCGCCGATGACGGAATCACCTTGGGGACACCCCCCGCCAGACGAACCATCTCCGGATAGCTCACCCAGTAGGGAGAGGGGATCAGCACTTCGTCGCCCGGATCGCACACCGCCTGTATCGCCAAATAGCAGCTGTACTTGCCTCCCGGGCTTACAACGACTTGCGAAGGATCGCACCGGGCAAATCCGTTGTCGCGCAACATTTTCCCGGCCACGGCTTCGCGAAGGTCCGGCAAGCCGGGGGCGGGAGCATATTTGGTTTTGCCATCGTGGAGAGCCTGCACACAGGCCTCCTTTATGAACTCGGGCGTGTCGAAATCGGGCTCGCCCGCTCCGAAGCCGCACACATCGTGCCCCGCCGCCTTCAATTCCTTTGCTTTGGCATCCACGGCCAGGGTGGGCGATGGCTGGATGGCCGCTGCGCGGGAGGATAGATACTTTGCATTCGAATCCATGGGGGCCTTGAATCACGAACAGAGAGGTTAGACAAGCAAGACCGTCACCGCGTTGGGGAAAACGGCGAGAGGCCCGCAAGAAAGACAAACCGCGTCCGGCACAACACCCCGCCCGGACCGGAGACGAGGGACCACCCGGGCTTCCGGCATCGGAGCCGGAGCCACCCAACACGGAAATCCTCCCGTGTCGCCTTGTTATTTCTTCTTCCGGGCCGCTTTTTTCACCGCTTTCTTCGCGGTCTTCTTCCTGGCCGGTGCCTTCTTAACCGCCTTCTTTGCTGCTTTCCTGACCGCCTTTTTCGCGGACTTCACCGCAACTTTTTTCACCGCTTTCCTCGCGGTCTTTTTAGCAGCTTTCCTGGCGGTCTTTTTGGCGGCCTTTTTGGCGGGAGTCTTCTTCACCGCTTTTTTGGCCACGGCCTTCTTTGCCGTCTTCTTGACGGGTTTCCTGGCAGCTTTCTTGGCAACCTTCTTTTTCGCTGCCGCCTTCTTGACTGTCTTTTTCACAGCCCGTTTGGATGATGGTTTTTTTGCCATGTTTGTTTTCTCTATTTCACGAACCACTTCTGTAAGCGGCTTTTTGGAGAGCGCACCAAGCGCGGCGCGCAGAACTTCCCCAAAACTCGCATGGTGCCGCGAGGCCACCTGTTCGAGGCGGTCCCGCAGATCCTCATCAAGACGCACCGACATCTGCCGGGTCGGTTCCGTCTCCCGCTTGAAGCGGGAAAAATCATAGCCACCCAATGCCAACCGGATCACCTGGCTCAGGTTGCGCGCACCTGAACGGCGGACGACGTCCTCCAATTGTTGATACGAAAGCTCGTCTATTTCGAAGGTGAGAGGAGAGGAGAACTTGGCAGGCATGGCTCGCTGTTTTGTAGATGGAAAATCAAATGAGTTGGACCTGGATTCTATAGCCCGTAGCTGCCTTGTCAATACCAGACAAAGCATGTGAATACAAGGGGGTGGACTACCCGAGGGTGCCCCCTCGGGCACCGTCGGCGATGCGCAATCTGCGCCGCACGGGGTGGTTGCCATGGCGTTCTCCGAAGGCCGTCGCCACTTCTTCGGCATCTTTTTCGGCGAAGTCCCGGTCGCAAAGAGCCATAACCGCCCCACCGAAGCCACCGCCAGTGAGCCGCGCCCCGCGCACGGCGGGATTGGCGTCGAGAAGCGACACCAGCGTATCGAGTTCATCGATACTGTTTTCAAACAGTTCCGCTGAACTGCGGTGGGACTCCGTCAGGAACGCACCCACCGCATCGAGATCGCCGGCGGCCAGCTCTTCCACCGTTCGCCGGACTCTGGCGTGCTCGGCGATCACATGGCGGGCACGCCGATATGCTTCGGGCGACATCGCGGAACGGGCAGCTTCCAAATCTTCGGGCCGAGCATGGGCCAGCCATTGCAAATCAGGACGGGAGGTGCGGATTGCTTCCCAGGCCTCCCTGCACTCGGCGTGCCGTCGGGCATACAGGGAATCGACGAGGCTGTGCTTATGACCGGATTCAAATATCCAGAGCACCGAGTCCTCTGGACCCGGAACGGTATGGATGATCTCGGTCGCGCAATCGATATGGACGAGGCGACCTTCCTCCCCGAACCCTGAAACCCCCTGGTCGAGGATGCCGCACGGAACGCCCACGAACTCGTTCTCGGCCCGGCGGCAAAGCCTGACGCGGGAAAGGGAATCGAGAGGATGATCGCAGAGGTATTCGAACGCCAGGCACGAAGCCAGCTCGAAAGCCGCACTACTGCTCAATCCGGCACCGAGAGGAATCTCACTCCGAACGAGAAAGTCAAAGCCGGGTGGTTCGAGGGCACCCGCCCCCATCAGGAGAGAAAGAACGCCCAAAGGATAACGAGTCCATCCGGTTGCATCTTTCACGGCATCTTCGGTGCTCTCCCATTCGAAAACCTTCTCCTGCCCGTCGGAGGCCAACCGGACCGCACGGTCGTTGCGGGGAGCCACGGCAACCTCCAGAAACCGGTCGATGGCGGCACCCAGGACCTCGCCGCCGTTGTAGTCGGTGTGGTTGCCGATGAATTCAACCCGACCCGGCGCAATGGCCTGATAAGCGGGTTCGATGCCGAATCGGCGATGGAAAGCCATCCTGGTCTGATCCATACGAAATCAGCTTCTCCGGCTCGCACTTCCGGGCAAGAAAAAAGCCCGCCGGAAAAACCGGCGGGCTCTTGCGGAAAAACGTCGTGGTTTACTCCTTACAGAAGGTCCTTCAAGCCTGCGCCGGGCTTGAACTTGACGGTCTTGGCGGCCTTGATCTTGATCGACTGTCCGGTGGCCGGGTTGTGGCCCGAGCGTGCGTCGCGGCGGACAACCGCAAAGGTGCCAAAACCGACGAGCTGGACAGCCTCGGCCTTGTTGGCGTCGCCTGTGAGTTTCACTTCCTTGCCGGCCTTCTTAATGCTCGCCTTTATGGCGTCGAGCACTGCGGTCAGGGAGCGCTCAGCGGCGGCCTTGGAGGTGTCGCCACCGAGGTTGGACTGGATCTTTTCAACGAGTTCAGCTTTGTTCATAGTGATATCTTTGGGTTGAGGTTGTATTGCTCGCAGGCAAGGAAGGCCTTTGTTGGCCGACTAGTCAACAGGTAAAACGACCGGAATCGCCTGTTTAAGGCGGTTCCCAAGGGACAGGATTCCTTTGCCATCGAGATGATATCCCCGTTTTTGGATCGACCCTTCGGGTTGTCCCGTTCACATTCGCCCATCGTGTCGCTTTCCGTTCAACCCCGTGTTCTCCGGGTCGCGCTCTGGATGGGCACGACGGCCCTGGCTTTTGCCTTGGGCTGGTGGACCGCCGATGGGCCGGTGGCTTCCCCCGCCGGTGCGGGCGACGCCCGGTCCGGCGGGGCGTACACGGGCGGCGAAGCGTGGGCAGACAGGTCAACGGGTCCCGACAGCACGGGAAACGAGCGGTCGCACGCCCGGCAGGAGGAGTCCCGGCCCGGAATGTCAAACCTCGCCCGTGTGGCCAACGGATCGGATGCGGCGAGCGACTGGGATGCCGCCTCGCGTGAAGCGGGATTGCTTCCCGAGGAAGACGCACGGATCTGGTTTGAGGCGTTGATGAATCTGCCGCCCGGTCGCAGACGCGACGCACTGGCCGCGCATTTGCTGGTGAGGATCGGCGGATCGGACCCTGTCGGTGCCCTGGCCCTGTCCGAAGGAATTGGACACGCCGGTTCGAGGGAGTCGGCGCGGCGCCGGATCGTGGAGAACTGGGCGGCGACCGATCCCGCCGCAGCACTCGCCTGGATCGAGTCGTCGGACAACATGATTCCGGGACGATTGAGCATGGAACGCTACGAGTCGTGGATAGAGGGATACGCCCGGACAGACCCGTCGGGCGCGAAGGCCTATGTTCTGGCACTGCCGGAGGACGGCCGGGCGGATTTGTTCAAGAAACGGGAGATGATGGAGAGAATCATCGAAACACAAATGGAGGCGGGGAGGATACCGGCCGCGTTGGCCTCTCTCGAAGGGCTGCCGGACGGAGCGGTGCGCGAAGAAGCTCTCGAGGAGTTGTACAGCGGTTGGGCCGATGAGGACCCCGTTGCGGCATCCGAACATTTTCTGGCGAACCGCGAGCGCTTCGGGGACCGCGGAGTCGCCGGCCTGGTCCGTTCCTGGGCGGAATCCGATCCGGGAGCCGCCGCCGGTTTCGTTGAGGGGTTGGGTGTGGGAGACCCCTCCTTCGAAGTCGCCGTTTCTTCCTTGATTGAGCGGTGGTCGCGGTACGATCTCGAGGCTCCCGCGCAATGGCTGAACGAACTCCCCGCCGCCCCGGAGGTGGACCGGGCCGTGGCCTTGTATAGTATGCGTGCATCGGCGGAGGACCCGGAAGGAGCAATGACCTGGGCTGAGTCCATCTCTTCGGCAGACACCCGCATGAGGGTCATGCGCCGCGTGGCGGGGAACTGGGGGGAAGTCGATCCCGAGGGTTTGGAAACGTATCTGCAAAGCAGCGATTTCGACGAGGAGACCCGCGAACAACTCCGCAAGAGCAGACCGCGCGGGGGCTTCGGAGGCCGCTGGTGGCGCGATTGACAGGCCGGATGGTTTCGGTTGGAAACGAAAAGGGATCATGATGGACAAAGAACCGAACACGGAAGAAGCCGGGATGGAGCCCGAGCAAAGCGAGGGCAGCCGCAATGTGCTGCGCTCGGATGGAGAAATGACGCTTCTCGAACATCTCGAGGAGTTGCGGTTCACCCTGGCCCGCTGCATCGGTGCCTTTGCCCTGGGCGTGATCATCCTGGCGTTCTTCCTTCCAAGCCTGACCGACTTTCTACGGCTTCCGTTCGTATGGGCCCAGGGAGCTGCCGACGCCGATACTTTGGAAGGTCTTTTTTCGCGCAAGCCGATGGGCGTCTTCACCGTGATGCTGCAGGTGCTCTTTCTCGGGGGACTGGCCTGTTC
>CAYVUQ010000036.1:0-10607 GCA_964454915.1 uncultured Puniceicoccaceae bacterium | reverse complement strand
GATAAAGCCAAGTTCCCACAGGCACTATTGGAACTCTTCAAGGGCAATTACGGAACGTTCTCAGCCGGGCACTACCGTGCCTTGAGTTGAATCTCGGGGTAGCGGTCGAAGCGGATAACCGTTCCGCCGCCGACGTCGGGCAACAAACTCCCTCACTCACTCAAAGCAATCCCTTACCCACCTTCCGCCGTAGAGCGTCCGCGATCCGGTTTCGGGACGCTTCGTAACCGCTGCGGAAGCCGGGCATCCGCGCAAGCCAGTCAAAGAGGGTCTCCGCCTGATCGGGAGGGAGGACAGGATGCTTGCCCGCGACCCTGTCGAAGGCGTCGATGATGCGCGTCGCGATCCCTTCGAGCATCCCGTGCGCCCGGCGTCCGCTCAATCCGCCGTCCATGTAGTCGAGGGGTCCCTCCTCCGGCTCGGGCTTGGCGGCGTTTTGATAGAGGGACATCGCATCCAGCAGCACGACCTCGGTCCGGGGGTAATAGCTCGCCATGAGGTTCCACGGATGAAGTTCCTGATCCCCCTTTGCACGGAAATCGGACCGGACGACCACCGAGGGGATGTCGGCAAACTTCGCAAACATGAACTCCACCACAGTCCCGGAGTCCAGCTCCGAACCGTCGAAGTGGAACAAGGCGAGATCGCAGTCGATCAGACACAGGATGTCGTTGTCCCGGATCGCGTGGGCCGAGGTCTCCCTCTGTTCCAGGTTCTGAGGGAGAACGGGGAGAAGACGGCCTTTCGAGGCCTTATGGATTGCCTCTGCCAGGAGTGCGTTTCCAGCGAGATGCTTCGAATCGAAGAGATCGCCGGCGAAATAGAAACTGCGGGTGTCGCTCATGGGGATTCCGTCATTCGGTCGGCGGGACAGGCGTCGCCGGATTCTCCATTGCTCTCAACAAGGTACCCGAGGTCGAAACGGCGACCGAATCGAGGAAGGGCTTCGGGCGCTCGAGGATGGCGGTGATCCCGTCGAACACCTCTGCCTGACCGGGTGCGAACAGATAACTGTCACTGGATATCTCCTCGAGAATCTCTTCGAGAAACGGCAGCGGCGGGAGCCGGTTGCGAATCAGCTGCCCGGCGTGGGCCATCAGCCGATTCCGGTTGCCGGTCTCCATATCCAGCTCCACGAGTTTTCGGAGAATCATGCGGGACTTCGGATACCGTCTCAAACCCTCTTCCAGAACCGTGCGGGCCTGATCGTGATACCCGTGACGAAGCATGGCATCGCCCAGGACCTGAAAAGGGCTCTCCGAGATGTCGTCTGCGGCGAGAAATTTTTGCATCGCACCGAGGGCGGCTTCCTTGTCATTGAGCATCAACAGAGCAAGGGACCGGATGCCGTCGGTGCGACCTTTGAACTCCTCTCCAGCGTCATCCAGCACCGCCAGGGCGTCCACGGGAGACCCCGCCTCAAGATAGGCAAGCGCGAGAAACACGAGGCGGCTGGCCAGACCATCGCCCCCGCCAGCCTTTTCCAACACTTCGTGCGCCACATCCGGGCGACCGTACTCCGTCGCGATTCGAAGCAGCTCCCCACCCACAGTCTCGACCCGGAACCGCTCGAGAATCTCAACGGCAATGGGCTGCACCTCGTCCTCCCGACCCAGATTCTGCATGGCGACGAGGACAGCGGTCCAGGCCGGTGCCAAATCCGGTCGCAACCTGCGCCGCAGATTGCCCTGGCTGAGAAGGTCCTCCCACCGTCCGGCCTCCGCCAGGCCGTCGAAAAACGCGTCCACCATCGCCGGTGAAGACGGATAAGTCTCCATGCCGCGTTCCAGGGCAAGCAACGAAAGTTCCTCTTCACCAGCCATCCGCAAGACGTCCCCGGTCAGAATCCATCCGGCTGGCGTCCTCATGAGCCCGTTTTCCCGGAGGCGTTCCAGTGCATCGTCGAAATACCCCATGTCCGCCTCGATCCGGGCGGCCTCCATCTGCAGGGAAGTAACGAATTCCGGATCGTCCACATGCCCGGTCAACCGGTCCGCCCACTCAACTATCTCAGCATCTTTCCCCTCCTTGCGCAGGAGGCTAAAAAAGTACGCGACGTAGTCGGGACCATAAAAATCCGGATTCTGATCCGCGTAACGGAACCCGTCCTCCACCACTTTCAGGGCGAGCCACCGGTTCCCGGCCACCTCGTCGTACACGCGCGCCACGAGCACACGCGCCGCAGGAACGGACGGTGCCCGCGACACACCGGCACGGAGCTTGTGGAATCCGCTCCGCAGGTCGCCATCGAGAATTTCCTCTTTGCCCTTTTTGATAAAGTACTCGCCCATCTCGCGGCTGTGCGCGTCCATCCGCAGCGGAAGGACCAGGGTCTTGAAAAAAGAGACGTCCTCGAAGCCCTTCTTCTCCTTGAAATAGAAATAAAGGGCGGTGCCCCCGGCGATCCAGCCGACGAACGCGAGGATGGCCAATACGGTGAAGACCCGCTTCCAGTGCAAGCGCAGTCGCAGCCTCGATTTTCCGCCCGGTCGTCTGATTTTCTCGATGCGGGCCAACCCGAAAAGAATCCGTCCCCTCTCCCGCACGGCGGGTTTCGGGTCAGTCTCTTCCCCTCTGCGTCGTCTTCGTGTCATTGTTTAAACGTCTCCTTCCACTGCCTCGAGGCAACGGCTGGCCTCTTGCACGTCCTTGTCTCCCCTCCCGCTAAGATTCACGCAGAGGATGGTGTCCGGTCCCATCGCGGGAGCCCTTTTGACGGCGTAGGCGAGCCCGTGCGCCGATTCCAGCGCGGGGATAATTCCTTCCCGGCGGCTCAGCAGCCGGAACGCCTCCAGGCACTCCGCATCCGAAGCACTCGCATAGTCTATCCGTCCGCGTGCACGGTGGTATGCGTGCTCCGGCCCCACCGCCGCGTAATCCAATCCCGCGGAAACCGAATGGGTTTTCTCGATCTGACCATCGGCATTCTGGAGAATCCAGGTCTTGCACCCCTGGAGCACTCCCAAACGGCCACCGGCAAAGCGAGCAGCATGGTTGCCGGGATCCGGACCTCGCCCGCCCGCCTCGACTCCAGTCAGCCGCACTCCGGGCTCGCGGAGAAACTCGAAAAAGAAGCCGATCGCATTGCTGCCGCCGCCCACACAGGCCGCCATCTCATCCGGCAAGCGCCCCTCGGCCCTCAAAATCTGTTCCCTGGTCTCCCGCCCGATCACCCGGTGAAAGTCCCGCACCATCTTCGGATAGGGATGCGCACCGAGGGCCGATCCGAGCACATAGTGCGTGTCGCGCGAGCGGGCCACCCAATCCCGCATAGCCTCGTTGACGGCGTCCTTAAGCGTGCGCTGGCCAGCCTCCACCCCGCGCACCTCGGCACCACAAAGCCGCATGCGGTACACGTTCAAGGCCTGGCGGCGCATGTCCTCGGCCCCCATGTAGATCACGCACTCCATGCCGAAGCGGGCGCATCCGGCAGCAGTGGCGATCCCGTGCTGGCCGGCACCGGTCTCGGCGATGATACGGGTCTTCCCCATCCGCCGGGCCAGAAGAAGCTGTCCGACGACGTTGTTGATCTTGTGCGCGCCTGTGTGGAGGAGGTCCTCCCGCTTCAGATAGATACGCGCACCTCCGAGAGCCGCAGTAAGCCTCTCGGCGAAATAAAGCGGTGTGGGCCGTCCGGCGAACTCCCGAAGCTCACTCGCCAATTCTCCCTGAAAACCCGGATCCTCCGCAGCGTTCCGGTAGGCGCGGTCCAGCTCGGCGAGCGGCGTCACCAGCGTCTCGGGAACGTACGAACCGCCGAATTCCCCGAAACGACCACGTTGGTCGGGGAGCGTTCCGGGGTCGATTCGCGACGCGACCGGGTTCATCGGGGAATTACCCATAAGTCTCCGGTATGTCCCTTTTCGGCCCCTTGGTCAATTGTCCGATGCCAGTTCGTGTTACGAAATCGTCTGAAAACAATTTGGGCCCGGTGAAAACCCCTAAACACCGGGCCCAAACGGGAACTCAATCCCTTATCCTCAATCCTGCACGATTGATTGCCTGAATGTTAAGCAGGTCCCATGCCAATGCCAGAGGGACGGTGCCGCTTCTTTTCCCGTTGCGACCGGGCCCCTCTTCCCCAATCTTCCCGCGGCGATGGATCAAGCTCCTCCACCAACCACGGACCCGGTCTTCGGGAAAACGGTGGTCCTCGGGATCACCGGAAGCATCGCTGCCTACCGGGCCGCCGATATCGCCAGCCGACTCACGCAGCGCGGAGCGGCCGTCTTTCCGGTGATGACCGAGGAAGCCACCAGGCTGATCACCCCTCTTACCCTTCGCACGCTCTCGCGGAATCCAGTTGCATGGGACCTGTGGCGCGAGGGTGAAGGATGGCAGCCGGGCCATATCGAGCTGGCCGACCGGGCTGACATTTTTCTGGTGGCACCGGTCACCGCCCACTGCCTTGCCTGTTTCGCCACGGGTATGGCACCGGACCTTCTGACCTCCCTGTACCTCGCCACGGAGGCTCCGGTGGTTCTGGCACCGGCTATGAATGGCCATATGCTGGCCCATCCCGCAGTCCAGGCCAACATCTCCATCCTCCGCAAGCGCGGGAACCAGTTCGTCGATCCCGAGGACGGTATGCTCGCCTGCGGCTACGAAGGGACGGGACGGTTGGCCTCCGTGGACAAGATCATCGCCACCGTCGAAACCGTGATTGTCGAACCCGATGTCTGAACCCATCCGCCTGGTTCTCGGCGACGACGAATACCTCGTCAACCGCCGTGCCTCCGAGATATTCGCCCCCTGGAAAGAGGAGGCACCGGACGAGTTCAGCGTCGAGGTCATCGACGGCAGGGCGCAGAACGTCGATGAAGTCGTTTCCCTGGTCACCAATTTCGCCGGGGCCGCACAGACCGATTCACTGTTCGGCGGAGGAGGTCGCACGCTGTGGCTGCGAGGCATAAATTTCCTGGGCGACGACCGGCTCGGTCGGTCGAGCGGGGCGAAGGAGGAGGCGGAACGGTTGCGCGAGCTGCTCGAAAGCCTGTCCTCGGGAGAAAACAGGATACTTGTCTCCGCCTGTCCGGTGGACCGACGTCGGTCATGGTTCAAATGGGCCGCAAAACAGGATGGGTTCGAGGGGATCGATGCGAAAAAAGCCGGTGCCTCCGCCTTTCAGCAGGTAGTGGAGGACGAGTGTCGGGCGAGCGGAGTGCACATATCCCGCATAGCCCTCGAAATCCTCCGCGCCAAACTGAACGGAGAAATTCGCATGGCGGTCGAGGAGGTCCGCAAACTGATCACCGCCCTCCCCGACGGCGCAGAGGAGATCACCGACGAACAGGTCGCCCGCGAGGTCCCGGAGTTCGGGGAGGCCGAATTCTTCGAGGCAGCCGACAAGTTTTTCCGTGGGAATCTGGCCGAAGCACTCGAAGCCATCCGTCGCCACTTTTTTTCTCAGAAAGAAGGCCGTCCGCTATTGGCCAACCTGCTCAACCGTAACCGCCTGATGATTCAGGCAAAAGTTCTCGGCGACGCCCGCCTCATCCGCTTCTCAGGCATCCGCGCCGACAGCGGCTCGCTGGGCGAAGCAGCCAAATGGGCTGCGCCCTGGTACGGCGACACCCGGACCAAGACTCCTGTGAACGTGTTCGCCCAGAATCCATTCTATCTCGGCAATCTCGCCGAGGCGGCCCGCCGCCACTCCCTGCGCGCGTTGTTCGACTTCCAAACAGCCTTTGTCGAGACCTTCCGCGAGATGGTTGATCGCCCCGGCGAACACGAAACGATTTTCCGGGAATTGGCGATCCGCTGTCTGGGCGGACGGTGATCGAATCTCAATGCGGCAGGACCGCAGACGGCAGATCCAGCCGGAAGATCGATCCCCCGCCCTTTTCACTTTCCACCGAAAGGCTGCCCCCGAGAAGACCCGCCAGCCGCTTGCAGATGGAAAGTCCCAGACCGGACCCGCGGCTCCGCGAAGAACGCCCCCCTTCCAACTGCTCGAATTCCCTGAAAAGCCGTTCGAAATCCTCGGGTTTGATTCCTATCCCGGTATCCTCCACCTCGAACCGGAGTCCTTCGTCCAGAAGCTGAACCCGGACGGTGACCCCACCATCATCGGTAAACTTGATCGCGTTGCCGACCAGATTCACCAGAATGCTGGCGACCATCTTCTCGTCAGTTCGCAGGTGAACCGGAACCCTTTGGTCCACACAGACCGAAAACTCCAGACCCTTGCCCTTCGCGAGCAGTCGGAGCGGCCCAAGCCGCTTTTCCAGAGCGGGACGCAACTCGTAGAGTTCCGACTCGGCATGGGAGCGATTGGCGTCAATCCTCGCGATATCGAGGATACCGTTCACCAGATCGAGAAGATGGCGGGCGGAATCTTCGATAATTCCCACCATCTCCATCTGCTCGTCGTCGATATCCGATTCGGCAAGGATCTGAGCAGGACCAATGATCGCGTTGAGCGGGGTGCGCAACTCGTGGTTCATCACCGCGATGAAATCGGCCTTCTCCCGCAACGCAGATTCGGCGATCATTTTCTGCTCCCGCATTTCGTCCCGGATTCTTTCCTCCTCGGTCACATTGCGCAAAACATACGCGACCGCGAAAGGCTTACCCGAATCGTCGCTGACCGGATAGCCGCAACACTCGACGCGCTGGTCATCAACGCCGAAAAACTGGTCCCTCACCACCCGGTAAACACCCTTCGCCCTGAGTACCTCGCGGTCCCGCTCGCGCCGTTCCTCCACGAGTTCAGGCGGAAAAATGTCTTCCAATGTCAAACCCGTGATCGGCCAACGCCCCGAGGCCGGGTTAAGTTTCTTCCAGGATGCGTTCGCGAAAAGATACCGTCCCTCCAGATCACGTGCGAAAACCACCTCGTCGATGGAATCGGTGATCGCACGGGAAATGCTCCGCTGTCTCTCGAGGCGCTCCGCGTTGGACCGTAGTTCCCGCAAAACGAAAAGGCGTTCCAGGTTCTGACCGATCTCCGCCGCATAGAGATGTGCCATATCGACCTGCTGCTCCGAAAAATCCTCACCGGAAAACAGGTTGTCCAGAAACAGAAAACCGACCACCTCGCCTCCACCCCATACGGCCACTACCAGTTTGTATCCGGCACCCACACGGCAGCCCTCATGGTCGCCGAGATCACCATCAAAGCGTCGGTGGGCGGGCTTTTTGGCGGTCTTCGATTCGTCCACCAATTCGAGAATACTATCCCTGATTCCGGGTGTGGAAAAATCCTCCGATCCCGGATGCAAACGGAGAACCGCCTCCTGCTCGTCGCGCACCTCCCCCTTTTCACCTATGCCGAAAGTTCCACGCATGACCGCAGACCCCTCATCGTACCGCCAGAATCCCGCCCGGTCCACACCCAGCAACCGGGGTGCTTTCTCGACCACCACGCGGAGAAACTCCCACTCGTCCTCAAGGGCCGAAAACTCCAATGCAGCCTCGGCAAGAGATCGCAGACTGAGGGATCGGACACGGACGGAGGGAAGGGATGGGGCGCAAGAACTCAATGCGGAAGCGATGGTACGCACTGGCCCCGGAGACGTCAAGAGATTCAAGCGGCATCTACAGACAAATCCACGGGTGCACAACTCCACGGGTGCACGGGCACAACCCCCGCTTTTGATTTGTCAGAAGACAACTTCCCCCGCAACCTCTCCCCTTTATCCAATACAAAACCATGCCTGAAGAACTCAACGGAAACTGTCTGATCGCCCAATCCGGCGGACCCACTGCGGTCATCAACGCCAGCCTGGCCGGTGCCATCACCGAAGCCCTCAACCATCCCTGCATCGAGGAGATTTACGGAGCCCGCAATGGCGTGGTCGGCATCCTCCAGGAGGACCTCATCGACCTTGCCGAGGAATCCCAACAAGTGATCCGCGGTCTTCGCACCACCCCCGCTTCGGCACTCGGCACCTGCCGCTACAAACTCCGCCGCCCCGAGGACTTCGACCGCATCCTGGAGGTCTTCAAGACCCACAACATCCGGTACTTCTTCTACATCGGCGGGAACGACTCCCAGGACTCCGCCGACCGCATCGCCAAACTCGCATCCGAGCGAGGCTACGACCTGCGGGTGATCGGCATCCCCAAGACCGTTGACAATGACCTGGTCGCCACGGACCACTGCCCGGGATACGGCAGCACCGTCAAATACCTCTGCACCACGGTCAAGGAAATGGCCTGCGACTGCCGCGCCATGGGTAACCACGATTACGTCGCCATTCTCGAGGTCATGGGTCGCAACGCCGGCTGGCTCGCCGCCGGCACCTCTCTGGTGAAGCGCAAGGACCGCCCCGACGACCCGCCCCATATCATTCTCCTGCCGGAAGTGCCCCTCTCCACCCAAAAGTTCCTCGAAGATGTGCAACGCACCCTGCAAAAGGAGCGTTACTGCCTGATCGTCGCCAGCGAGGGCCTTGTGGACGAGGACGGCAACTACCTCACCACCTCGGGCGGCTCCACGGATGCCTTCGGCCACTCCCAGCTCGGCGGCGTCGGCGAGCACCTGCGCTCCCTCGTCGAGGAGCACTTCGGCATCCGCGCCCGGGCCGCCAAACCGGGCCACGCCCAAAGGGCCGCCGCACATTGCGCCTCCCAGGCGGACAACGATGAAGCATTCCTGGCCGGCCAGGCCGCCGTAAAGGCAGCTGTCGGCGGTGAAAGCGGAAAAATGGTCACCCTCCTTCGGGCCGAGAAGGAAACCTACGAATGCGTGACTGGCCTCGCCTCTCTCTCCGATGTCGCCAATGGCGTAAAACGGCTCCCCCCGGACTGGATCAACGAAAACGGGATCAGCATGAACCAGCAGTACCTGAAGTACGCACAACCCCTGATCCAGGGCGAAAGCATCCCCGACTTCGAAAACGGCCTGCCAACCTTCGCCCATATCCGCGGAAAACGAGTCGAGAAAAGCCTTGAACCCTACGAAATCGAATAGAGGACCCGGAAAAGCCCGCCCGCCGCTCTTTTCCTGGCCGGACAAGCGGCGTAGCGGGGTTCTCCTCCATCCAAGTGCCCTTCCGGGAGACACGGGTATCGGCGTGATCGGAGCGGAAGCGCGCCATTTCGTGGATTTTCTCTCCGAAGCCGGTTTTTCCCTCTGGCAGACCTGCCCCCTGGGTCCGACCGGCTTCGGCGACTCACCCTACCAGTGCCTCTCCGCATTCGCCGGAAACCCCTACCTGGTGGACCCGGACGATCTGGCCACGCTGGGACTGCTGCGCGACGACGAAATCGCCCCTTCCCGCACCGCCGACGGCAGCCGGGTGGACTACGGGGCGCTCTGGCACCTCCGAGCGCGCCTGCTCCACATCGGGACCGAACGGTTCGCGGATCGTCGAAAGGAAGTCGAACAGACCTACGGACCTTTTGAGGCCTTCGAAGATGAGCAATCCGCCTGGCTCGAACCCTACGCGCTTTTCCGCGCCCTCAAAGAGAGCTTCGACCACAGGCCGTGGTACGAGTGGCCGGAAAGCCACCGGTCCTACGAACGCGCCCTCGAACAACCCCTGACAGACGAAACGCGCCACGCGGTCAACGAACACAAACTGGTGCAGTATTTCTTCTTCGGGCAATGGCAGAACCTTCGTGCCTACGCCGCCGAGCGCGGCGTGGGCATCGTCGGCGATATCCCGATCTTCGTAGCTCTGGACGGGGCCGATGCCTGGCAGCACCCGGACCTTTTCCAACTCGACCCAAAGCTGCGCCCCAAGGCCGTCGCCGGTGTGCCGCCTGACTATTTCTCCGAAACCGGCCAACTTTGGGGAAACCCCCTCTACGACTGGCCCGAACACCGCAGGGATGGCTATTCCTGGTGGCTGGAACGCTTCCGTCTCAATTTCGACCTGTTCGACCTCGTCCGCATCGACCACTTCCGCGGCTTCGCAGCCGCCTACCGTATCCCCGCGGACGCCGAAGACGCCCGCCAAGGCAAGTGGGAAAAGGGTCCGGGCCTCCCCTTCTTCCAGGCCGTGAGGGACCGCTTCCCCGAACCGAGGATCATCCTCGAGGACTTGGGAATCATCACTGATGATGTCGCTCTCCTCCGCGAGCAGACCGGCCTCCCCGGCATGGCGGTGCTGCACTTCGCGTTCGACGACCCCTCCAACCCGTACCTCCCGCACAATCTGCGCCGGCGCACCGTTCTCTACCCGGGCTCCCACGACAACGACACCACCCTCGGCTGGTTCGCCGGGGAGGACGAAGCAGTACGGGACTACGTACGCCGCTACCTCCGGGTTTCCGGCCAGGAAATCCCCTGGGACTTCGTCCGGGCCGGTTACGCTTCCGTAGCCGACTTGTTCATCGTCCCCCTGCAGGACCTCCTCGGCCTCGATTCCGAAGCCCGCTTCAACACCCCCGGAACCGCCGAAGGAAATTGGTCCTGGCGTGCAAATCGAAGCATGATTGACAACCTCCGCCGCGAAAGCACCGGATACCTGCGCGAACTAGCCGAACTCTACGACCGAAAACGCGAAAAGCCGTTCCCACAATAAGCCCCACACACCCAAACTTACATGTTTTGAGTGACGATCGTCACTCAAAACATGTAAGTTTCCAGACCGTAGTCGTAAGGCCCCTCAAAGACCTTCAGCAGAAGCGTTGCCGAGACAATGGAGGAATCACTC
>CAYVUQ010000035.1:3635-10618 GCA_964454915.1 uncultured Puniceicoccaceae bacterium | reverse complement strand
GAGGCCGATCCTGACCGCTGCGACGAATTGCACCGCCGCCTTCAAGCTTGGCAACGCTCCGTCGAGGCCAAATTTCCCGAACCCAATCCCGATTTTAAATTATGCTGATGAGGGGAGACCTCCGGGGGTAGTATCCGCTGTGGGCCAACAGGCCGGGATATTGAGCGAGCTTGAAGCAATAATGACGACTATTAGAAATTCTTAAAACAAGTTCGGGGCCGGGTTTGGGGTCGATTGGATTAACCGTTTAGGAAAATATCCGGGGATTCCTGTAAACTCACCAATATCCACACAAGGAAGACAAGATGACTACGATGACAGAAGCAATTCCGGCGGACTCCACGCTCTCGGCAGCAGGCGGGCCCTGGCGGGCGTTTGCAAGCGGTTCCTGGCAGGAGCGGTTTGATGTGCGCGACTTTATCCAGTGCAATTACAGACCGTACGACGGCGATGCATCCTTTCTCAAAGGCCCGACGCCAAGGACCGAAGAGTTGTGGGACGATCTGAAAAAGTTGCTCGAACAGGAACGGGAGGCCGGAGGCGTCCTGGATGCGGATACGAAAGTTGTCGGCACGGTCGCTTCCCATGGAGCGGGTTACATCAACAAGAGTCTCGAACAGATCGTGGGAGTGCAGACGGATAAGCCCCTCAAGCGGGCGATGCTGCCCTACGGAGGCGTGCGCATTGCTCAGAAGGCCCTGCAGGCCCACGGGCGCGATATGGACCGGCAAACCGCCGAAATTTTTGAGAAGCACCGCAAGACCCACAACGACGGTGTCTTCGCCTGCTACACCGACGACATCCGCAAAGCACGCTCGGCGGGCATCGTGACCGGTCTGCCCGACGGATACGGTCGGGGCCGGATCATCGGCGACTACCGCCGTGTGGCTCTCTACGGCGTGGATCGGCTCGTGGCCGACAAGGAAAGGATTCTCGGGGAGACACAGGATGACAGTTTCACGGAAGACTGGGTGCGCGAGCGGGAGGAAACCCAGGATCAGATCAAGGCCCTCGAAGACCTCAAGACAATGGCGGCTGCCTATGGCATCGACATTTCGGCTCCGGCTTCCAACGCGAGGGAGGCCGTCCAATGGACCTACTTCGGCTATCTCGGCGCGATCAAGGACCAGAACGGTGCGGCCATGTCCTTCGGTCGCTGTTCGACCTTTTTCGACATCTACTTCGAGCGGGACATCGAAGAGGGAACGCTAACGGAGGACGAAGCCCAGGAGATCATCGATCATCTGGTCATGAAAATGCGGATTGTCCGGTTCATCCGGACCCCCGACTACGATGCACTCTTCTCCGGGGATCCGACCTGGGTGACCGAGAGCATCGGCGGTATCGGAGAGGACGGGCGCAGCCTGGTTACGAGGACCAGTTTTCGCGTCCTGCAGACCCTTTACAATCTGGGATCGGCACCCGAGCCGAACCTGACCGTTCTCTGGGCACAGGGCTTACCGCAGGGATTCAAGGATTTCTGTGCGAAGGTCTCCATCGAGACGAGTTCCATCCAGTATGAAAATGACGACCTGATGCGACCGTATTGGGGGGACGATTATGGAATCGCCTGCTGTGTCTCGGCCATGCGGATCGGCAAGCAGATGCAGTTTTTCGGGGCGCGCGCGAATCTCGCAAAAGCCATGCTCTACGGGATCAACGGCGGAAGGGATGAAAAGAGTGGTGAACAGATTGCTCCGGCGAGCGAGCCTTTCACCGGCGATTATCTCGAGTTCGACGACCTGATGGCCCGTTTCGATGGGATGATGGACTGGTTGGCCGCGACTTATGTCAAGGCACTCAACATCATCCATTACATGCACGACAAGTATTGCCCGGAAAGCATCATGATGGCCTTGCACGACCGTGTCGTCTATCGGACGCTGGCGTGCGGAATCGCCGGTCTTTCGGTTGCCGCTGATTCTCTTTCCGCCGTCAAGTTTGCCAGGGTCAAGGTTCTTCGGGATGAACGGGGCCTGGCTGTGGACTACGAGGTTGAGGGTGAGTATCCGGCTTATGGAAACAACGACGAGCGCGTGGATGCTCTGGCCAACGGACTGGTCGAGAGCTTCATGGACAAGATTCGCCGTCAGCCCACGTATCGCAATGCGGTGCCTACCCAGTCCGTGCTGACGATCACCTCCAACGTGGTTTACGGGCAGAAGACCGGCAGCACTCCCGACGGGCGGAAGGTTGGTGAGCCCTTCGCCCCGGGTGCGAACCCGATGCACGGGAGGGATCGCAAGGGTGCGGTGGCATCAATGGCCTCGGTTGCCAAGCTCCCCTACGCGCACTCGCAGGATGGGATCTCCTACACCTTTTCGATCGTTCCCAATGCCCTCGGAAAAACTCCTCCCGAGCGGGTGGCCAACCTTGGCAGCCTCCTCGACGGCTACTTCGAGCAGATGGGGCATCATATCAACGTGAATGTTTTCGAGAAAGAGACCCTCTACGACGCGATGGAGCACCCGGAGAAGTATCCCCAGCTCACGGTCCGCGTCTCGGGGTACGCGGTGAATTTCATCAAGCTCACGCGCGAACAGCAGCTTGACGTGATCACCCGCACCTTTCACGACAAAATGTAGGAGAATGCCGGTCGGTCTGGATTCCGATTCTTCCGCGGAGTGCGTGTATGCGTCCCCGGATGGTCCTCCGTCACCGGACGCACGCGGGTTCATCCATTCGGTGGAAACCTGCGGAACCGTGGACGGTCCGGGCCTGCGGTACGTGCTCTTCCTTCACGGGTGTCCCCTGCGCTGTCAGTATTGCCACAATCCGGACGCACAGGGAAAACCTGCAGGCGAGAGCCTGACGGCCGAGGCGGCCTTCGCGGACGTGCTCAGGTACAAGTCCTTCATGAAACGGGGTGGGCTCACCATCAGTGGTGGCGAACCGCTCATGCAGCCTGCTTTCGTCCACGCGATGTTCGCGATGGCCAGGGCCGAAGGCATTCACACCGCTCTGGACACCTCGGGATTCGTCGGGCACAGGGCTGGCGACGCGTTGCTGGACCTCACCGATCTGGTTTTGCTCGACCTGAAGAGTCATTGTCCCGTTACACACAAGGCACTGACGGGTGTGCCGGTGGACCCCGTGCTCGAGTTTTCCCGGCGGCTCGATTCGCGTGGGAACCGGGTATGGGTTCGGTTCGTTCTGGTTCCCGGTCTGACCGATGGCCGGGAGAACGTCGAGGGGCTTGCCCGGTTCACCGGGGCGCTTGGCAATGTGGACCGCGTCGAGATTCTTCCGTTCCACAAGATGGGCGAGGAGAAATACCGGCGCTCCGGCATCCGTTACGATTTGCACGACACGCCCGCGCCCACCGACTCCGAAATCGAAAGGGTGCGCCGGGTTTTCGAGGATTACGGAGTCGCCGTCGTGTAGCTCGCAACCCCTGCATTTATGAAGACGAAAAATCGTTGGCTCATCGCGGCTTCGGCCGTTGGTATCCATGTCTCGATCGGATCGATCTACGCGTACAGCGCCTGGAAGATGCCGCTCGAGAACACACTCGGATGGTCTCCGACGAAGACCGCCATGGCCTTCAGCATCGCCATCTTTTTTCTCGGTGTCTCGGCCGCTTTTCTCGGTCGCTTCATCGAGCGCAAAGGTGCTTCCAAAGGCGGTTTACTCGCGGCGGCGTTTTTCGCGACCGGCCTCATGGGATCGGCTCTGGCGGTGTGGATCGAGAGTCTTCCACTCTTTTACCTGTTTTTCGGGGTGATTTCCGGTATCGGCCTTGGGGTGGGGTATATCTCGCCCGTATCGACGCTCGTCAAGTGGTTCCCTGACCGCCGTGGATTGGCAACGGGCCTCGCGATCATGGGGTTCGGGTTCGGCGGACTGATCTGCGCGAAGCTGATCGACGGTTTCGTGCCGGTCCGGGCCGAGGTGGTGCTCGCCGAAGGGGCGAGTGGCTACGACTACAGTCAGGCACTTCTCGCCGGGCCGGAGGAGGCCGCCGGGCTGACCGCGGGTTCGCCGGGGTTGGGCGTGTTCAAGCGGCAGCAGTCGGAGGTGGCGGAGATGTATCGCGAGGGCCTGACCGGGACGCAGGCCTACATCGATCTGAGTCGGCGGACCTCCGATTTCCACACCGCGCTCATTTACGACAAAGAATCGATCGCCCTGGCCTTCCTTTTCCTCGGGATCATCTACGCCTGTGTGATGATCCCGAGTGCCCTCTACATCGCTCCGCCACCGGAGGGCTACGCCGACAAGTTTGCCGGGAGCAAGGCCGCCCAACGGAGTGCGCCACCGCAGACGGAGATGACCGCGCGTGAATCCTTGCGCACCCCCGCTTTCTACGGACTTTGGCTGATGCTTTTCATCAACGTGTCCTGCGGGATTGCGGTTATCGCCACGGCCAAGAAGATGGGCTACGAGATGGTCCGTTTGCCGGTGGAGATGGCGAGCCTGTTGGTCATGGGCATCTCCCTGTTCAACGGATTGGGGAGAATCATCTGGGCCTCGTTGTCCGACTACATCGGACGCTCCAACACCTACGTGGCGTTCTTCGTGATTCAGATCATCTGTTTCCCGTTGCTGGCCAACCTTGCGGGATCGCCGGTGGCCTTTATGCTTGTGACCTTTCTGATTCTCACCTGTTACGGTGGAGGATTCGCCAGTATCCCGGCCTACATCAGCGACCTTTTCGGATTGAAAGAGATGCCCACCATCCACGGATTCATCCTGACCGCGTGGTCCCTCGCCGGGATCGTCGGTCCCATGCTCAATGCCTATGTCTATGAGAAAACCCATAGTTACCAGCAGAGCCTGTACGTTTTCGGCGGTGCGTTTGTATTTGCGCTCGTGATTTCCCTCCTCATGAAGGTGGAAGTCCGTCGTTTGCGCTCCGGCGGCAGTGCCGACGACCCCGAACCGTCGGAACTTCTCCCGGAAGAAGAGCCGGCGGGCGGTTGAGGCGCGCGAGAAATCATAGTGATGGAACGGGATGAGATCATTGCGATTCTTGAGGAAATTGCGGTGCTGCTGCAGATACGCGGCGAGAATTCCTTCAAGATCAGGGCCTATGAAAACGGTGCGAGAGCTTTGGAAAGAAGCGGAGAGGCACTTGACGTACTGGTGGAGGAGGGCCGTCTGGAGGAACTCGACGGTGTCGGCAAGGCCCTCGCCGAGAAGGTGGCCACGCTCCACCGGACCGGACGGCTCGAGTTTTACGACAAGCTGAAGCAGGAGGTGCCGGACGGTCTTCGGGCGATGGCCGACATCCCCGGGCTGGGCGGGAAATCGATCCATCGTTTGCACCGGGAGCTGGGTATCGAGACCATCGAGGCACTCAAGGAGGCTTGCGAAGAGGGCAGGGTCGCCGCACTCAAAGGATTCGGCGACAAGAGTGCGGAAAAGATTCTCCGGGGGATCGCCAATCTGGAGAAGTTTTCGCAGCGGCATCTCCTCCCGGCCGCGGAGGAGGCGGCTGGACCTGTTTTGCAAGGCCTGCGGGCACTGAGCGTGGTGAAAAGGGCCGAAGTGGCGGGGAGCCTGCGGCGGCGCAAGGAGACCGTTGGCGACCTGGATTTCATCGTGGCCTCCGATTCTCCCGAGGAGGTGATGGACTGGTTTGTCGGTCGGGACGAGGTCGTCGAGGTCATCGCGCACGGTCGTACCAAGTCGAGCATTCGCCTGGAAGGCGGCCTGCAGGCCGACCTGCGGGTGGTGGCCGACGATCAGTTTGCCGGTGCCCTGCACCATTTTACGGGTTCGAAGGACCACAATGTGCAGATGCGCAAGCGGGCACTGGAGCAGGGCCTCAGCCTGAGCGAGTGGGGACTGCGCAAGGCGAAAGGCGAGGGGGAGGCCGACACCGTCCGGGATGAGGAGGAACTGTTCGGACGCCTCGGTATGCACTGGATTCCACCCGAACTGCGCGAGGGCGGAAACGAGATCGAGTGCGCCGGGCAGGGCAAACTGCCCGATCTCGTCCGGCTGGACGACTTCCGCGGAGCACTGCACAACCACACCGAAGCTTCCGACGGACGGGGGACGCTGAAGGACATGGCGGAGGCGGCCGCTTCGCTCGGGTGGGAGTATCTCGGTATCGCCGACCACAGTCGCTCCAGCTTCCAGGCCAATGGGTTGTCCGAGGAGCGGTTGCGCGGGCAGGTGGAGGAAATCCGGCGTCTCAACGCGAGCGGGGACTGCCCCGTCCATCTCTTCGCCGGCACCGAGTGCGACATCCTCAAGGACGGCTCGCTGGACTTTCCCGACGATCTCCTTGCCGAGCTTGACTACGTGGTGGCTTCGATCCACCAGGGCGGATTCGGCCAGGACCGCGACACGGTCACCCGCCGTATCCTGAAGGCGCTGGAGCATCCGGCGGTCACCTTGTTGGCGCATCCGACGGGGCGTCTGCTGCTCCGTCGGGACCCCTATCCCGTGGACCTTGTCAAAGTGATTGACGCTGCGGCGGCCAACGGCAAGTGGATCGAGATCAACGCCCACCCCATGCGCCTGGACCTGGACTGGCGGGAGTGGGAGCGGGCGCGGGAAAAAGGAGTGCTCGCGTGTGTGAACCCCGACGCCCACCGCCCCGAGGGCCTCGCCAACCTCCGCTACGGTGTCGATATGGCCCGAAAGGCCGGACTGACCGCGGCGGAGGTGGCGAACACCCGTGGACTGGCGCAGATGAAGAAACTTCTCGGTCTGTGATTACTCGTCCCCCGGGATGCCTTCCGGCAGGAGCCGGACGTAGTCATCGAGGGAACCACGGGACAGACAGCAGTCGACGATTTCTCTGCCGAGGGGCATCATCGAAGGATCGCGGAATTGCTTGAGCTCCTTCTCGAAGAAGTTGCGCAGAATCTCGGCACCTTCGTCGTAGGCTTCGGACCCGACCTCGGGTTGCTTGTCCACCTCGAAGAACCAGGTTCCGATCGGACGACCCTCCACGACGATCGAGTGCGGGTTCCAGCCGAGCAGGTTGCACCGGGAGGGATGCACCTGGCGATTGGTGAAGCGGGCAC
>CAYVUQ010000035.1:0-3625 GCA_964454915.1 uncultured Puniceicoccaceae bacterium | reverse complement strand
CCCGTTTCCCGGTCGCGAAGGGCCAGTAGGAGCCCACGCCCTCGCTGGTCATGCCCTCGGTCTGGACAATGCTCGGGTTGGCGTGGCCGCGGGGGGCCACCAAACGCCACAGCCAGGCGAGAGCCGGTGGGAGCACGTGGAAAAGGCCGATGATGCCGAAGCTCGGAGCCTCACGGCTGCACGGGGGGCAGCGCACTCCGAAACTGCGGATGTCCACCGCCACCGGCTTGTTGACCACCCCCGGCACCGAAGAGCGCGGGATGATGACTCGCGGGTTGGGGCAGGGACTGCCGGGTTCGTCTTCGATGTGATCCCATATCAGCGCAGTGCTGCCGGGCTTGGCGTCGATGTTCAGAAAGAGAAGCGGTTGCGGCGGGTGGATGGTCGTCCGCTCCAGATGGGGATCGATCCCGTACTCCGTGATGTGGTTCACCCGCACGAACCAGGCGTCCTCGGCATCGGTGAGAACGAGTTTGCCGCCCTTGCGCTCAAACGAGTGATGGCACAGGGCCATGTCGTCCGTTACCGGGCGCAGATCGCAGGCCTGGGGAAGGCTGAGAT
This sequence comes from uncultured Puniceicoccaceae bacterium, assembly GCA_964454915.1. Taxonomy (GTDB): domain Bacteria; phylum Verrucomicrobiota; class Verrucomicrobiia; order Opitutales; family Puniceicoccaceae; genus Puniceicoccus. Next base: position 3,064 of record CAYVUQ010000035.1, on the reverse strand, counting down.
GGCGTTCCTCTCCGGTGATTCCGTTGCGGCCCAGGAGAAGTGAACCGTCTTCCTGGCGGTGGACCTGTTCCAGGAGTTCACTCTTGCCGCCGCCGCTGGCTCCTTCGTGGGAAATCACCACCTTGTTTTCGTAAGGGGTGACCACCTCCACGGTCGAGCAGTGCATGGTGACCCACTTCTCGCGTTCCCCCAGGTTGAGGAGCACGCCGTAGATGCCCTTTTTCGCGCTCGGGCCAGGATAGAGATTGTAGCTGAACAGCTCGTGCATTCCCTCGAGCCGGTTGTGCACGACGATCTGTCTGCCGTCGAACTCGGTGTGGCGGAAGGGTGGGGCGACGTAGATGACGGCCTTCGGCGAAAAGCCCTGCGGAATCTCGTCGGGCGGTATCATTCCCTGCAGCAGTGCCAGCCCGAGCGCGAAGAATCCCGCGTTGTCCGGCGCGATGACCAGGGCATCGGTTCCCTTGCCGGCGATGCCCGCGTTGAAGGGGTAAAGTGCCAACGGCTGCTTCGCCAGCCAGTCCAGACTCTCTTCGCGCAACGGCTCGAACGACTTGCCGAAACGGTTCTCGAAGGTCGGCTTGTCAGTCGGCAGCTCGTCGCCGATCACCATGCAATCGGGATCCCTGCGGCGCATGTAGGCCTCGACGTAGTTGGCCGCGATCCCATTGCGAACCCGGCATACCCGCGCCTCCGTCACTTCCCCTTTGCCGGGAACGTCGTAGCGGACGTCGTGGTAGCCCTCTTTGTCGGCATCGCGAACGGCGAGATCGATCAAATCCTGAATCGATTCGGGCATAACCGCCGAGGGAGCCTCGGCGATCAGGCGTTCGACCGCGGCAGGTGCCGGGAACGGTAGTTTTTTTTCGAGTGTTTTGGCCATAAGTTGGGAAAGTAGCAGGTTCTGTGCGCAGTTACTAAGCGTAATCCGACGGAATGGGCTTTATTTGACCCCAAAACGAGGGCAAGTTCGCATCATAGATGCCAACGGTCGCAAGAAAGACATTTCTCAACAGAATCCGCAAGGAGGGAATGATTGAACAAATCCAGCGCGATTTTCGCCTGGCTTGCCGGGCGAGGGTGGACTTCGTGGAGGAGTCTCCCGAAGACGAGGGCCGGGTGGTGCCCCTGAAGATCGGGGCCGTCCGACTCGGCTACTTTGTGATCGCCGCGTCGGACGAAGGTCCCCGGGCTGAGGCGGTGGAGCACCTGCTGCGGGCCGTGGCCGAGCAGACCGCGCACCGGCTGGCCCGGGACCATGGCGATGCCCCCGAGGGTGCCCTGCCCGGAACCGTAGCCAGGGGAGCGGCCTTCCTGCGTGAGAACTTCCGCGAGGAAGTCTCGCTCAACGAGGTGGCCAAAGTCGTGGGCCTGAGCCCGGAACGTTTTTCCCGCCTCTTCCGCTCGAGCCTCGGGCTGACCTTTACCGAATACCGCAATCAGCTGCGGCTGGACGAGTGCCGCCGCAAGCTGCTGGAGGGATCGGATCCGATCACCCGGATCGCGCTGGAGGCCGGGTTTCAGTCCCTGTCCCAGTTCCATCGCTGTTTCCGCAGGGCGGAGGGGATCACGCCCAGAGAATACCGGCGTCGAAAATAACGCATCAACAAATCCGGATTTGTTGATAAAAGTTCTTGCACACAGGGAAACCTCGGACACGTTCTGACTTTCATGTCATTTTCCAGACAGATTTCCGAGTCCCCGGCCTTCGAGCGGCTGCGCGAGATATTTTCCGAGCGGATCGTCTTCCTCGACGGTGCCATGGGTACCATGATCCAGAGACACAAGCTGGAGGAGGAAGATTTCCGCAACGATGATCTGGCCGTCGCAAAGGGCGATCTCAAGGGGAACAACGACCTGCTGAGCATCACGCGGCCCGGGATCATCAAGGATATCCATTCCAAATTCTTCGAGGCCGGTTCCGACATCGTCGAGACCAACACTTTTAGTTCCACGACCATCGCGCAGGCCGATTACGGTTTGGAGAGCTGGGTGGACCGGATCAACCGGGAGTCGGTGCGGCTGGCCCGTGAGGCCGCCGATGAGGCTGAAGCCAGGGACGGCAAGCCTCGTTTCGTGGCCGGTGCCATGGGGCCTACGAACCGGACCGCCTCGCTCTCACCGGACGTCAACCGTCCCGAGTTTCGCGCGGTCTCCTACGACGAACTCAGGTCCGCCTACGCCGACCAGGCCCGCTCCCTGCTCGAAGCAGGAGCGGATCTTCTTCTGCCGGAAACCACCTTTGACACGCTCAACCTGAAGGCCGCCCTGCACGCGATCGAGGACCTCTTCGAGGAGCGTGGCGAGCGGGTGCCCGTCATCGTGTCCGTCACGATCACCGACCAATCCGGCAGGACGCTTTCCGGTCAGACGGTCGAGGGCTTCTGGAACTCGATCCGCCATGCGGAGCCGTTCTGCGTCGGCCTGAACTGTGCCCTGGGAGCGGACCTGATGAAGCCGTTCCTGCAGGAACTGTCACGGGTGGCGGATACTTGTGTCCACGTCTATCCGAATGCGGGCCTGCCGAATCCCCTCAGCGAGACTGGCTACGACGAGACCCCCGAACACACATCGGGGGCACTCCGCGGTTTCGCGGAAGAGGGCCTGGTCAACATGGTCGGCGGCTGCTGCGGCACCACGCCCGAGCACATTGCGGCGGTCGTTGCGGCGGTCAGTGGCTACGCTCCGCGCGAGCTTCCGAAGGTCCCTGCGATGCTCCGGTTGAGCGGGTTGGAGCCGCTCAATTTTGATCCGGCTGCCGACGGTTTTCTGCTCGTTGGCGAACGGGCGAACGTGACCGGGTCTCCGAAGTTCAAGAAGTTGATCAAGAACGGAGACTTCGAGGGTGCGCTCGCGGTCGTGCGTTCGCAGATCGAAAAGGGGGCGCGAGTGCTCGATGTCAATTTCGACGAGGGCATGCTCGAAGGCGAGGATTGCATGAGGCATTTTCTCAACCTGTTTGCCTCCGAGCCGGACCTGGCCCGCGTGCCGCTCATGATCGACAGCTCGAAGTGGTCGGTCATCGAGGCCGGTCTCCAGTGCGTGCAGGGCAAGTCGATCGTGA
>CAYVUQ010000034.1:0-10778 GCA_964454915.1 uncultured Puniceicoccaceae bacterium | reverse complement strand
CTTGGAGTATTCGTCGTCGGCGTTGCGTCTTCCGTCGGCGTTTTCGCGCTGGGCGGAGCGGTCGATGCCGACCAATTCGCCATAGCGGTCGAAGGAAGCGACCCGGAAATAGACCGAGCCGTCGTCCGCGCGGTAGGCGTGACCGTTTTCGAGCAGTTTCCCGATCAGGTCGATTTGTTCCGCGATGTGGCCGACGGCGGTGGGCGAATGATGGGGGGGCAGGAGGTTAAGTGCGGCGCAATCGGCTTCGAAGCGTTCGCGCCAGCGGGTGGTGAAGTCGTTGAGAGACTCGCCCCCGGCCCGCGATTCGCGGATGGTCTTGTCATCGACGTCGGTCACATTGCGCACGTGCCTGACCTTCATGCCCGCCGCTTCGCAGACCCGGCGAAACAGGTCCTGGACGAGAAAGGTGCGGAAATTCCCGATGTGGGCGGGACCGTACACGGTCGGCCCGCAGCAGTAGAAGCCCACGGCCTGGCCATCGGCGGCGAAGACGCGCTCCCGTTGGCCCGTCGCGGTGTTGTGGACACGGAAGTCCATCAACCGTCGACACTCACGCGGCGGGACGCTTTCTCGACGTCCTCCCCACCGGTTTCCTCAAGGAGTATCTTGTATTCGTAGGCATCCTTGAGAGCTTCCCAGCTCGCTTCGATGATGTTGTCGGAGGCACCCACCGTTCCCCAGGAGCGGTGTCCGTCGCTCGACTCGACATGGACGCGAATCCTGGCATCGGCACCGTCGTTGCTGTCGAGAATACGCACCTTGAAATCGACCAGGCGCATGGATTCCACAAAGGGATAGGTATCCATGAGAGCCTTACGCAGCGCATGATCAAGGGCGCCGACGGGACCTCGGGCCTCGGCGACGGTATGGCTTTCCACTCCGTTGACGGCGATTTTGACGGTGGCCTCCGAAATGAGATCGCGGACGGCAGCGGTCTCTTCGGAGACCATCGTCCGATAGCCGCCGAGCTCGATCCGGTCGTGGCGCCCGTGCAGATACTTGTCGAGCAGCAGCTTGAAGGAGGCATCGGCCGATTCGTATTCGTAGCCGCGGAACTCCAGTCCTTTGAGCTCTTCGAGAAAGTCCTTCAACTCGGGGGCGCGGGCTTCGAGATCGACCCCCATCTCGCGGGCCTTCATCATGATGCTGCTGCGGCCCGACATATCGGAGACCAGCACACGGGAGCGGTTGCCGACCAGGGCCGGGTCGATGTGCTCGTAGCTGCGGGCGACCTTGGACGCGGCGTCGGCGTGGACGCCACCCTTGTGGGCAAACGCACTGGCACCGACGAACGGTGCGCGGATATCGGGACGCTGGTTGGCCATGTCGTCCACAAACAGCGACACGTCGCGCATCTTGCCAAGGTTGTCGTCACAGTGGGTGCGGAACCCGAGTTTGAGGGAAAGGTTCGGGATGACGCTCGTCAGGTTCGCGTTTCCGTTTCGCTCCCCGTAGCCGTTGACGGTGCCCTGGACGTGGGTCGCGCCCGCCCGGACTCCCGCCAGGGTCGCCGCCACACCGAGGCCGCAATCGTTGTGGCAATGCATGCCGATCACCGCGTCGGGCATATCACGGCGGACCGTGGCGACGATCTCCTCGATTTCGTGAACCTGGGTGCCGCCGTTGGTGTCGCAGAGAACCAGATACGACGCACCCGCGCGGTGGGCGGAGCGCAAGGTTTCGAGGGCGAAAGCCGGATCGTCCTTGTATCCGTCGAAAAAGTGCTCGGCGTCGTAAACAACCTCGCGGCTCTTCTCACGAAGAAAGGCAACCGAATCGCCGATCATGGCGAGATTTTCGTCTGCGGTGGTCCGGATGACCTGTTCGACGTGGAGCTTCCAGGTCTTTCCGAAGATGGTCACCACGGGCGTTTCGGCCTCGAGAAGAAGCTGTATCTGCGGATCATCGGCACAGGCCACATTGGCGCGGCGCGTGGAACCAAAGGCGGCGATCCGCGCGTGCGACAAGCGCAGATTGCGGGCCTTTTCAAAAAACGCCATGTCGCGGGGGTTCGACCCCGGCCAGCCCGCCTCAATGTAATCGACCCCGAACTGGTCCAGCTTTTCGGCGATGCGGATTTTGCTGTTCACCGAAAAAGAGATGCCCTCGCCCTGGCTGCCGTCGCGGAGGGTCGTGTCGTAGATGATGATATTCGGGCTGTTCATGAGGGAAAGGCACCGGAGAATGCCGGAAGGGATGGGCGGAGGCAAGACCCCAGTCGGTCAGAGAAAACGTTTGCCGGAGAACGTCCGCACGGGTTGTCTTGCGCACATGGAGGGTCGTTTCCACATCCTGGGTTCCAGCAGTGCGGGCAACTGCGCGCTGCTCGACACCGGGACCACACGCATCCTGATCGACGCGGGCTTCTCGGGGCGGCGCACATCCGCCATGTTGCGGGAAATCGGCGTGCAGGCGGAGGAACTCGATGGCGTTTTCCTCACACACGAGCACAACGACCATGCGGCGGGGGTTCGGGGGCTTTCGCGCTTTGGCAATCTCCCGTTTTTCGCAAACCGCGACACCGCCACCGAGTTGCAACGACGGCTGGACAGGAAAATCCGTTGGAAGGTCTTCGAGACCGGCACTCCCTTCGTCTTTGGCGACCTCGAGGTGCGCCCGGTTGCGATCCCGCACGACGCCTACGATCCGGTCTGCTTCCTGTTTTCATGGGGAGGCGGCGACCTGTTCTCCCCCCGGCGGAACCTCGCCTGGGTGAACGACCTGGGGCATGTCCCCCCCGGCCTCGAAGCCATCCTGTCGGAGGCCGATACACTCGTTATCGAGGCCAACTACGACGACGGACTCCTGGAGCGGGACGCCAAGCGACCCTGGTCGCTCAAACAGCGCATCCGCAGCCGCCACGGGCATCTCTCCAACGAGGAGACACTCGCAGCACTCGGTCGCATCGCAAACCCGCGCTGGGAGCGGGTGTTTTTCTCCCACCTCAGTCGGGACTGCAACGAGCCCGGACTGGTGGAGGACACCTTTGGTCCGTTTCTCGGCGGCCTGAGGCGTGAAGTGGAGATGCGGGTGCTTTCCCCCGGTGCCGACCCGGTCTGTCGGCTTTGAGCCCCGATTCTGCTGCAAGGTTCCGGAATCGATCTTCTCCAGAGTCCACGCATCCACTACCCACTTCCATCCGAAGAGCCATGACGCACCTCAACACCAAGATCATATTCACCGTCGGTCCCGCTACCGATTCTCCCGAAATGCTCCGCTCCCTCATCCGCGAGGGGGTTGACCTCTGCCGCATCAACATGGCCCACGCCGGTCGGGACGATGTCCGCCGCATCGCCGACCGGGTGAGGGAGGCGGGCGAGGCCGAAAACCGCCGCATCGCGCTGATGATCGACATCAAGGGACCCGAAATCCGCACCGGCGATCTTGCCGAACCTCTTGGTCTGGAGAAAGGCGACCGCATCGATTTCGCCTGCGCCCCCGATGCCGAGGAAGAGAAGGACGTTCCGCTGGTGCGGGTCAACTATCCGGGCCTGATCCACGATGTCGGCGAGGGCAGCACGATCCTTGTGGACAACGGGCTGCTCCGTTTCAAGGTGTTGCAAAAAACGGAGAGCCGCCTTTCCTGCTCGGTCGAGATCGCAGGCCAGTTGGGCAACCGGCGTCACATCAACCTCCCCGGCACGCGGGTCAGTCTTCCCTGCCTGACCGACAAGGACCGCCGCGACATCGAGACGGGCATCGAGGTCGGTGCCGAGTTCTACGCCCAGTCTTTTGTCCGCGAGCCGGAGGATGTGGAGGAATTCCGCCGGATTCTCAAAGAGGCCGGCAGCCCGGCACGCATCATCGCCAAAATCGAGGACCAGCAAGCCATCAGCAATCTCGACGAGATCATCAGTGCTTCCGACGGGCTCATGGTCGCCCGCGGCGATCTCGGCATCGAGTGTCCCTACGAGGACCTGCCGGTGATCCAGCAGCGGGCGGTTTCCACCTGCGTCCGCCTCCGCAAACCGGCCATCGTCGCCACCCACATGCTGGAATCGATGATCGAAAACCCGGTTCCCACCCGTGCCGAGGTCTCCGACGTGACCCACGCCGTCGCCCAGCGCACCGACGCAATTATGCTCTCCGGCGAGACCACCATCGGCAAATATCCCCTCGACTGCGTTCGGGTGTTCAGACGGATCGCGGAGACCACCGAGAAACTGGAGGCCTCCGCCCATCGCACCCGTCTCGAGCTCCGCAATCCAAAGAGCAAATTGCTGCGTTCGGCCGCCACGCTGGCGGAGGACATCGACGATGCCAGTGTGATCGTCTTCACACGCGGTGGAAATTTGCCGCAGACCCTGTCCTCCCTGCGACCGGTCGGAACCCCGATCTTCGCCTTCACTGACCAGCCTCATCTGGAAACACAGATGCGGCTCCTGCGGGGGGTTGAGCCGTTTTTCATCGAGTTCGCAGACGACCGCGAGAGCACCATCCAGTCGGCCTTCCGGCTTCTCCTCGACCGGGGGTTCGTGCGCCGCGGCGATTGGGCGGTGATCATCACCACGGTTCTCCGCCGCCGCCGGGTCATCGACGGTCTCCAGATGCGCCAGGTCGAGCCCCACTAGGGGTGCCAGGCCAACACATCCTCCGGCCTGGCACCCCTTCCGCGCAGTTCGCGGATACCGACCGATCCGGCCGTCTTGGCCAGCCTCTTTCCGTCCGCACCGCAGACCAACTCCTCGTGCCGGAACGACGGCGGCACCCATCCCAGTGCCCGATAGAGCAGAATCTGGCGTGCCGTGGACAATAGCAGGTCCCGACCGCGCACCACCTCGGTGATGAACATCGCGTGGTCGTCCGCCACCACCGCCAATTCGTAGGAAGGGCCGTCCTCCTTCCGCCAGACCAGGAAATCCCCGAAATCCCGCCCGGCGGTGAAGGAGCACTCCCCGAGCCGGGTATCGTTGAACCGGATCACCTCCCCGTCAGGCACCCGGAAACGCCAATTGACCTCCCTGTCCGGGTGTTCCCTGTCGAAACTCCCGCCCGGTCGCAGTTCGTGAGGAAACATCCGCGTGCCGTCGGCTTCCACGGCTGGGGATTCTTCGGCGATCTCCCGACGTGAAAACGGTGCGGGAAAGAGAAAACCGCCACGGACGAGTTCGGCCCAGGCGGAACGGTGCGACTCCAGCCGCTCGCTCTGCCGGTAAGGTCCGTACGGCCCCCCAAGTCCGCCCCCCTCGTCCCAGTCGAGCCCCAGCCAGGCCAGGTCCTCCCGTGCGGCCTCCTCGAACCGGGGCTTGCAGCGGACCCGGTCGATATCCTCCGAGCGGAAGACCAACCGCCCACCGGCCTCCCGCGCCCGCCGCCAGGCCGCCTGAAACGTCCGCGCATGTCCCGCATGGAGCAGCCCCGAAGGCGTAGGGGCCAGCCGCCCCCGGTAGATACTGTCGCACCCGCTCTGAAGTATCCGATTTGTGGTTACGAAATGATCCAGATGTAGCATCTATTTTACTCTTACGCCCTGGAGTCTTGTAACGACTCTGTCACTACTCTTGTTTTTTCTCAATTCTTTGGATGTTTCGCGCTTGCCCCCCCCAGGTTGTGGTTGAGTGGTTTTCGTGTCGGGTTCCCATTGTCATTCATACTGGTAAAAGTAGCAATTTTATGAAACAACAAATCAAGATTTCTTTAACATCTGTGGTTGCGTTTGCTGCGCTTTCCGCAAGCGGGTCGGTCCTTCCTTTCGCAGAGGACTTTGAAGGGGGGGCAGTTTCGTTTGAACACCCATGGATCGTCGAAACATCGGTGCAAGTGATTGAGGGAGCCTCCGCAGATGACTCCCGGTATCTACAAGTTTCAGATGATGGTTTGTTCGGGATTGTCGTGGATCGGGCCGGTGGGGTCGTCTTTGCGGATCGCCTTGTCCGCCCCGTTTCAGTGGCTGAGTTGCCCGATAATCGCGCTCCCGGCGCAGGCCCCGTCGTCGTTCTTGCAGATGCCGGGGACGGTGCCCGGTTTTTTGTGCTCGACGGCGCATCGGAGGAAGCTGCCTCATGGCACCCGGTTGGGTCGGCCGTTGATCTTGACGCGAATGGGCGGGCCTCCGAATGGGTTCGCTTGACGACGCGTCTGGACCGTGACGCTCGTTCATGGGACCTTTTTATCGACGGCGAACTCGTCGCGGCGGATGTTGCTTTGTTGGAGAATGGTAGCGAGGAATCAATTACGCTGCCGTTTGGGGGAGTTCCGGTGGCAGCCTCCCTTTTTATTGATCGAATTTCGGTTGGGGAGGAGAATCCTCTGTTTCCGGATGAGGATTCGGACGGGATTCCGGACGCTGTTGAAATTTCCTCAGGCACCGATCCAAACTCGAATGACCGGGCCGAAGATCCGGACGGAGATGGCCTCTCCAATCTCTCGGAGTGGCGCGCCGGTACGCAGGCGGACGACCCGGACACGGATCGAGATGGTCTTGCAGATGGCAGCGAAATTGACCGCGGTTTGAATCCGTTGACTGCCGATACGAATGGTGATGGCTTTCTCGACTCCGAGGGCGTTCCGGGATTCGTTCGGTGGGAAGGATGGTATGGTCTTCCTGCAAAGGGTATGTTCACACTCACCGAGAATCTCTCTTTCCCTGACAGCCCGGAGAGTGTGGAGTTGGTTGAATCCTTCTCGCTGGAGAAAGGAGGAGGGCGCACCGAGATGTACGGGAACCGCTTGCGTGCATTGTTTGTCCCGCCTGTCTCGGGCGACTACCGTTTTTGGGTCGCGGGACATAATGAGGTGTCTTTACTCATGTCGCCCGACGACAATCCACTGAAAGCTGAGCGAATCGCTTACACGCCGAAGGCGACCGGACCGGATCGATGGTTTATCTCTCCCGGGCAGGAATCGGAATCGGTCCGGCTGAACTCCGAGCAGGAATACTATCTCGAACTCAGGCACCGAAATCATCGCTGGGGAGATTTTTTCTCGGTGGCCGTGGAGGGACCCGATGCCGACCTTCCCGCCCGGATCGATATCGACGATCTCTTTTCGTTCCGCAGACATGCCTCCGACTGGAACGACAATCTCCTTCCGGACGATTGGGAGCGCACGACCGGTCTTGCCGCGCTCGACGAGGTGGCCGCCTACCGAGGCGATCCGGACGGCGACGGAATCTTCAATTTCGAGGAGCTTGAACTGGGTACCAACCCCCTGGAACTCGATAAGGATATCCCCGGACGGGTCATCCGGCGGTTCTGGGCCGATCTTCCCGTTTTTTCGCCCCACGTTCTGACCCTGGCTCCCGGCTATCCCGCCACGCCTTATGGCCACGATCTTCTGGAGACCACGGAGACCCCGATCGACTGGGGCCGCAACTACGGCGCACGGATCGAGGGATACATCATCCCTCCGGAGTCCGGGACGTATAACCTCTTCGTTGCAGGACGTCTTAAATCACAACTTTGGCTCAGTTCCGACGAGTCGAAGTTCAACCGCCGACTCATCGCGTCGTCCGACGACACCCATCAACGTGATTGGTCTCGATACGTTTCACAGAATAGCGGGGACATTGAACTGGAAGCTGGCCAGCGGTACTATTTCGAGATTCGCTATGTCGGGTATCCTTACAAGGGTGACCACGCAGCTCTGGGGTGGCGCAGACCCGGTTCAACCGTGGTTGAGATTCCGGGAGGTGAAAACATAGGCTTTGTCACCGTTCACCCCGACGACCAGGACGGGGACGACCTTCCCGACGAGTGGGAAGTCGAGCACGGATTCTCTGCCGAATCTGCCGCAGGCGACGATGGCTACCATGGCGACCCGGACGGGGACGGGCTGCCCAATTTCTTCGAGTGGCGCGGAAACACTTCCCCCGTGATAACCGATACCGATGAGGATGGCCTCGACGACCGGGCCGAGCATTTGCTGCTTACCGATGGAATCGATCCTGCCTCGCCCGGCCTTGTTCCACTCCCCGATGAATGGACATTGGCTGTGGTCGGCTACTCCGAGCACGCCGAAGCACTCGGCTTGGCGAACTCTGGAGGCTTCGGTCTCGTATCCCGCAATCCGGGCTTTGTTCGGACAGATGTCACCTATCTGGAGGAAGGTAGATGGAGGGAGTTTCACAACGATAATCTGGCCTTCCTGAACACTCCGGTGGAAGGCGACTTCGAGTTGGTCGCCCGCCTCAACATGAATGCAGCACAGGATCCCCGTTTTCTCGGTGGACTGGTCTTCCGCGAGTCCGATGCCGAAAAGGCCGGCTCCTTCGGTATTTTCAGTTCGCCGGATCAGCGATTCGAGATCGTGCAGCGCGCCTCCGGTAGCAGGAAACGCACCCGTCGTCCGGCCTACACGCCCGCTGACTACGGCCAGGTCTGGCTGAAGCTCGTGCGCAAAGGGGACGCGTTCTACGCCTACACTTCCGGCGACGGAACCGCCTGGCAGCCCTTCGGCCACGCCACCCTGCCCCTCGCCCGTGAAGGCCGGATCGGCTTCGCCAATGCGGGAGTTCTCGATTTCGGTCAGGTCTTCGGTTGCGTCTATCGCGACTTTGCCCTCCGGATCGATACCGACTCCGACGGCCTCTTCGATTCGGAGGAACTTGAAGCGGGAACCGACCCCGCAGTCGCCGATTCCGATGGCGACGGGGTAAGCGATTTTCTCGAAAAATACGAATACCTGAGCAATCCCTCCCTCGCGGACGTGGTTGCCGGGAGTCCCGTTCCCGCTCCCTCTCCTGCGGAATACAGCACCGTAACCGGAGAGATGGTTCGCGATGCGGAAGTCGTCGCCTTCAAAACCGGGCGTGGCATCCTCGGTTACGAGGTGAATCTTCCCGAAGACGGGCTCTACCGCCTCAAGCTCGCCGTGGGCGTTCTGCGCAACGGAACTCCCGATACCGACTTCGGAGTGCGTGTTTCCGTGGACGGCCAGCCCGTCAAGCGCCTGGAGTTCGTATTGCCCGAGGTGGGTTCCACCGGAGAAGGGGTCGTGGTGCTCCCATGGCTCCGGGCCGGATCGCACGACCTGCGTCTCTTTTTCGATAACGCCAGCATCAAGCGGGCCCTGCGACTCGACGCCTTCGCTCTCGAACGTCTTGGTGGTCCCGATGCGGACGGCGACGGTCAGGCGGACTGGATCACCAACAGGCTTGCGGTTTTAAACGGTTTCGACGCGCCCCGTTTCACCTCCCACGTCTCCCCCTTCGGGCTGGAAGGCCGTTCCCGCTTCCGGACCATGCTTTCGTCCGATGCCTCCGGCGAGGTGCGTTCCGCTCCCGCCGAGCGCTGGTATCAAAACGTGCCCCTCTCCGCCGAAGAATCGACCGAGGTGAGCGTCAGCTTCGAGAACGGTGGCCTCGTCGGGACCGCCGAGGTGGCATGGACTCCCCTCGACCTGTTTGCGGAGGATCTCGACGTTCAAAGCGTCCGCGTGGGCGACAGCATTCGCTTCGGCATCGGGCTGGCCGATGGTGAGGCGGTTCGCAATCTGCGCTACCGCGTCTTCGATGCCGACGAGAAACCCCTCGGCCCGCCCAGCACTCATAACGAACAAACCGACTTCATCCACCGGTTCGACGCCCCGGGCGTTTACTATGTGAGTGCGTCCGCAGTGATCGATCCGGGTCCCGGAGCCGGGCGTCGGGCCGAGACCCGCGAAGGCGTTGTGGCCGTCGATGTCGTCGAAACGAGCTTCGCCGAGAGTCCCATTGTCCTCTGGGGCGAGGAGCGTCAGTGGGTGAATTCCGATCTGTCGGGCACCGCCCTCACCGAACTCCACATCGAGAGCGATTCCCGCATGTTTTTCGGCAACGCCTGGCAGACTGAGGAGGGTGGCCACGAATTCACCCTCCGCATGGATGCCCTGGAGCCGCGTTACGTCCTCGCCCGCCTTGGCGGCCCGGATGGCCCCATTGTCGATAGCCGCGAGATCCGCCCCTTGAAGATCGAGCACAACCGCGATGCCGCCCTGCGCTACATCGACGAGACCGAAGGCGGCGATTTGGTCGTGGAGATGTGGATGGTCGTCAACGAGGTCTATCCCGAAGCAGAGATCGATGTCGATGTTCTGGTCGGCGGTGTGACCCTCTTCGATGGCAGCGACCGCCGTCGCCATTATGCCGAGGACTTTGATGAACTGGGTGTGACCAAAGTGCTCTTCATCAAATCCCCCTCCGTCGCCTGGAACGCCTGCCACCGCCTCCGCTATTTCCAGGATGGAATCAGCCTCTTCCGCGGGAAGTAGTCTCCGCATCGGGCCAGACCGAATCATAATTCCATGAAATCGTCTCCGCAGACCCAAGGTGCCTTCGCGATCAAAGCCTTCGCGCTCGCCGTAGGGCTGGTGGCGGTCCTCGTCGCTGTCGCGGGTAGCTTGTGGCTTCGGGAACGGTCCCGAGCCGCGGAAGAGTTTGCCGGGGAGCGGGTGGCCGCCGAGCGGCGCGCCGTCGAGGTTGTCCGCGACGCGGTGGCGACCGCCGCCCGCGAGAATCGATCCCCGACCCGGCCGCCCGTTGCCGCCCGCAACACCGCAGCTCCCCGCCCGCCGGAGGCCGACATTGCCGTCGCCCCTCCCGGTCCGGAGAGAGAAATCGATACCATCCTCGGTGACGGCCCCATCGGATATGATGCCCGCCGGAAGATGCTTGACCGACACGTCGAGGGGCCAATCACCCCCGAGGTGGAGGAAGCGCTCAAAAGCTTCATTCTTCGCACCTCGCCTCCGGAAGGTCTCAGCCAGGTGCAGATGGATTCGCTGAAGAGTGATGCATTGGTGGCGTATCGGAGTCGGAGCACGTTTGCCGCAGGCGCTACCGACCTGATGACCGACAT
>CAYVUQ010000033.1:0-11102 GCA_964454915.1 uncultured Puniceicoccaceae bacterium | reverse complement strand
CGGCTGGGGTGCCTCGCGCGGATAGATGCACGTGCTCCCGAGGTTCAGCAACCTCCCCACCCCGGCCTCCCAGGACCCGTGAACGAGATTCAAACCGATCGCCAGATTGTCGCGGAGGAATTCGGCCGGATAGGTATCGTTGGCATGGATACCACCGACTTTGGCAGCGGCATTGACCACCACCTGCGGACGCTCCGCACGGAGAAAGGCCCTGGTGGCTGCCTCATCCGTCAGGTCCACTTCGGAACGGGTCACCGTCACGATGTTGCCGAACCCGTCGCCCTCAAGCCGACGCACGACCGCCCCGCCGACCATGCCGCGGTGACCGGCCACGAAGATTTTCGCGTTCCTGTCCATGATCCCCGGCTCCCTCAAAAGCCGCGCTTGGCGACTTTGTCGTAATCCGCCCGGGCCATGATGCGAACCAGATCCGCGAAAGTCGTCTGCGGCTCCCATCCGAGTTTCTCCTTTGCCTTGGCGGGATCGCCGATCAACAGATCAACCTCGGCCGGACGGAAATACGAAGGGTCCACGACGACACGGCGGGCACCCGTCTTGCGGTCGATTCCTGTCTCCTTGACACCCTCACCCTCCCATTCGAGTTCGGTGCCCAGCTCCGCAAAGGCCTCGGCCGCAAACTCCCGGACGGTGTGCGTCTCATTGGTCGCCAGCACGAAGTCCTCCGGCTCGTCCTGCTGCAGAATCCGCCACATCCCTTCCACATATTCGGGGGCGTATCCCCAATCCCGCTTGGCATCGAGATTCCCGAGCTTGAGGGTTTCCTGCAAACCATGCGAGATGCGGGCCGCCGCCCGGGTGATTTTCCGGGTGACGAAGGTCTCTCCGCGCCTGGGCGATTCGTGATTGAAGAGAATCCCGTTTGAGGCGTGCAAACCGTAGGATTCCCGGTAATTGACGATGATCCAGAAGCCGTAGAGCTTCGCCACTCCGTAGGGAGAACGGGGATAAAAAGGAGTCTTTTCGGTCTGCGGAACTTCCTGCACCTTGCCGTAAAGCTCACTGGTCGAGGCCTGGTAGAAGCGCGTCCGCAGTCCGGTCTCCTTGATGGCATCGAGAAAACGCAACGTCCCCACTGCATCGACCTCTGCCGTGTATTCCGGCACTTCGAACGAGACCTTCACATGGCTCTGTGCCCCAAGGTTGTAGATTTCGTCGGGTCGCACCTTTTCCAGCAACCGGTTCAGATTGCTCGAATCGGTCAGATCCCCGTGGTGCAGGAAGAGCGAATTGTCATGCACGTCGGGGTCATTGAAGAGGTGATCGATCCGACCGGTGTTAAAAGAACTCGAACGGCGCACCATCCCGTGGACCTCATACCCCTTTTCGAGGAGAAGTTCGGCGAGATAAGAACCATCCTGGCCGGTGATCCCGGTCAACAATGCGGTTTTTCGTTCCATGGTAAGGGAGGTCATGCCGGATTTCCCGGCACATTGCCAGCGGGAAATCCACCTATTCCCGCACCGAAAAGTCTTCCTCCGCCGCGATGCGCCGACGCAGGTCGTCGAAGGCCGCACCCACTTCCTTGTCCGCAAGCGTCCTCTCCGCGGAAACATAGGCAATCGACAACGCAACACTTTTGGTCCCGTCCGCCAGACCGCCGCCCTGGTAAACGTCGAAGACGCGCACCTCCTCGACCTCGAAGTCCGACACTCCCTCTGCGGCCAGTGCCGCCACCCGGGACCGCACCGATTCGGCAAGGGTATCCTGCGGGCAGACCACGGCAATGTCGCGGACCGAACGCGGGAACTGGCCAGGGGCACGGAAGGTGGCCCGCCTGGACGAAGCCTTCCCCAACCGGGAGGGCTCCAGGACCAACTCCCCGCCGAAAACCGGATCGTCGATTCCGTGGGCTTCCAGATACCCACGACCAAAAGCTCCCCACTCCGCCGTATCTGCAGATCCGGGAGTGGAGACCGCCGAGCGGTTCGCCGCCCAGACCGCAGACCTGGTGTTTGGCCGCATCGAAGCGGGGTCCCATCCGATCCCGGCCAGACCCGCGAGGTCCTCAATCAGACGACGGGCACGGAAAAAGTCGAACCCTTCCCGCTCAAGCCAGTCCTGTTTCTCCGGTGCTCCGGCAACAGCGAAGGCGATGGCCAGACACTCGGTCACTCCGTCGCCGTCCGCACGGAAGATCCGACCACACTCAAAAAACCGAAATTCCTTGCGCGAGCGACCCCGGTTGTAGCGAATCACGTCGAGCAACCCACCGAGAAGCGAGGGGCGCAAATGGCTCTGGTCGCTCGCAAGTGGATTCTCCAGTCCGAGGGAGTCCCCCGCGTCGTTCGCCGTCCACCGGAGGGCTTCGTCGGACTCGACGAGACTGTAGTTGAACGCCTCCACGAACCCGTTCGCCACGAGGTGTGAACGGGCGGAGCTGGCCAGATGATCCTCCGGTGCTTCCGGGAGAACCGAAACCGCCCGACAGGCCACCGACGCCGGCGGAATGCGGTCCGTTCCGAACATCCGTAGAAACTCCTCGGTCAAATCCGCGACGCGCTCCAGGTCGGCACGGAACGAGGGCACCCGCACCGTCCAGGGTTCGTCGGGGGCGTCCGGACGGAGGACTTCCAGATCCAACCTCTCCCAGGCGGAGGCAATCTCATCAGAGTCCACCTCGAATCCGATCCGCTCGATGATCTGTTGCGGGGTGACGGCGATCTCCGTAACCGTCCCCGGGACGTCCCCGCAGATGATCGGGACTCCGGCAGCGCGGCCTCCGGCGGTCTCCAGGATCAAATCGATGCAGCGAGCAGCGGCATACTCGATTCCCGCCGGATCGGTCCCGCGCTCAAAACGGTAGGAACTGTCGGTACTCAGCCCGAGGCGGCGGGAAGTCGCCCGCACCCCCGTCGGCTCGAAAGCCGCCACTTCCAAAACGACATCCTCCGTGCCCCCATCGACCTCGGCATCCACCGACCCCATCACGCCCGCAACGACCAGAGGACGCTCGGCGTCGGCGATGACGAGGTCGGCTCCTGTGAGGCGGCGTTCCTTATCGTCGAGGGTCGTCAAGGTTTCACCCTCCCCGGCACGGCGGACCCGCAGGCGACCGCCCCGGATCCTGGCCCGGTCGAAAGCGTGGAGCGGCTGGCCGGTTTCCAGCAGAACGTAATTCGTACAATCGACGACATTGTTGATGGCCCGCAGGCCAACGGACTCCAGACGCCGCCGCATCCACTCCGGGGAGGGACAGACCTGCACCCCCCGGATCGACCAGGCGCAGTAACGCGGGCAAGCCGCTTCGTCGAGGACATCGACACCCTCCAGCAGAGGGCGGTCGCCTTCCGGGTCGGACACTTCGTGCCGGATTTCCGGATACGAAAGGTCGCTGCGAAACCAGGCCGCCATCTCGCGCGCAATCCCGATCAGGCTCAGGCAATCCGGTCGGTTCGGGGTCACCTCGATGTCGAAGACCGTGTCCGGCTCCGGAAACAGATCGTTCACCGGAGTCCCCAACGCCGGTCGCTCCTTGAGAATCAGTAACCCGGAATGGTCGTCGCCCAGATTCAACTCACGGGCCGAGCACATCATCCCGGCAGAGGGCACCCCCCGCAACCTGGACTTCTTGATCTTGAAACCGCCCGGCAAGACCGCCCCCGGCAGGGCCACCGGCACGCGATCACCGACTTCGAAATTCTTCGCCCCGCAGACGATCCCAAGGGGCTCCGCCTCTGCCCCGACGGCAACAGAACACACGCTCAGCCGGTCGGCATTGGGGTGCTGCTCGCGGGAGAGAACCTCCCCCACCACCACGTTCTCCAGAGGCGGCACGCCGACGGTCTCGACCGCCTCGACCTCGAAGCCGATCAGGGTAAGAGCTTCCTCGATTTCCTCGTCGGACCGGTCGATGCCGACGTAGTCCGAGATCCATTGACGGCTGATCTTCATGCGAATTGGCGGAGAAACCGCTCGTCGTTCTGGTAGAAATGGCGGATGTCGTCGATCCCGTACAAATTCATGGCCACACGCTCGACCCCCATCCCGAAGGCAAATCCCGACACCTCCGCCGGATCGTAGCCAACCGCTTCGAAGACGGCCGGATCGACCATCCCGCAGCCCATGATCTCGATCCACTTCGAACCGACCTTGCCGAGATGCTCGCTGGAGAAGTCCACCTCGAAACTGGGCTCGGTGTAAGGGAAAAAATGAGGGCGGAAACGGGTCTTGGCATCAGGCCCCAGTAGTTCGCGGACGAAATAGTCCAAAACAGCCTTGAGGTCGCGCACCGTCACCGTGCGGTCAACATACAATCCCTCTACCTGGTGGAAATTCGCACTGTGGGTGGCATCGGCGGTGTCGCGCCGGAAGCAACGTCCCGGTGAAATGATCCGCACCGGCGGCGGGTGGGCCAACATCGTGCGAATCTGGGTGCTGGAAGTGTGGGTGCGCAGGAGATAACGCTCCCGCTCGACCTTCCTCTCGACATTCGTCATCCCGACGCCGTCCTTGAGATAGTAGGTGTCGTGCAGGTCCCGCGCCGGGTGGTCCGGCGGCGTGTTCAGGGCGTCGAAGCAGTAGTGCTCCGTTTCGACATCCGTCCCCTCCACCACCGAAAAGCCGATCCTTCGGAAAATGGAGACAATCCGGTCGCGCACCAGGGTGAGAGGATGCGGACACCCCCTCGGCACATCGGGGCTGGGCAGTGAGGGATCCACCTCCGGCCCCAGGCGACGGGCGAACTCCGCCTCCTCGACCCGGGACATGGCCTCCGCAAACACCTCCTCGAGCCCGGTTTTCAGCTCGTTGACACGACGTCCGAAAGCGGGTTTCTCCTCCTTCGGCAGGTCCGCGATCCTCTTGCGAAACGCGGTGAAAGCACCGGAACCCCCGAAATACCGGGCCTTGGCCTCCTCGAGAGCGGGCCGACCCGACAGACCGGACACGGCGTCCGTCGCCTCCCGGAGGATACGTGAAACTTCTTCGTCCATCACAGGCAGGTGACACTTCGCCCCCCGGCGGAACGGGAAAGTTCCCTTTTCCCGGGACGACTGCGGAAATTCCGCCCCGGTCCCGAGAGAATCCGCTGGAAGAGCCGAAACCTCAGGCGGCGGGTTTCTCCGGCGTGGACTCCTTGACCTTGCGCACGAGTGCCTCGAAGGCGGCAGGATCGTGGATGGCCAGCTCGGAAAGACTCTTGCGGTTCATTTCGATTCCGGCAGTGCGCAGACCCGACATGAACCGGCTGTAGTTGATCCCCGCAGAGCGGCAGGCCGCGTTGATGCGGACGATCCACAGCTTCCGCATCTCGGATTTCTTCTTCCGGCGGTCGCGGTAGGCGAACTTTTCGGCGCGATCAACCGCATCCTTGGCGTAGCGGAAAAGACGGGACTTGTTGCCGAAATAGCCCTTGGCTTTGCCGAGGACCTTGCGGCGGCGATTGCGCGAGGCGGGTTTGTTGGTGGCTCTTGGCATGTTTTTCGATTCGGTTTCGTGCGGATGCCGGGTCGCCTGAAAATGTCACCCGGGGGCCGCGGATTCTCGGTTCGTCAGAGGATGGCCTTCTCCAAGCGTTTCTGGAAGCCCTTGGAGACCGACTGATCCTGGCGCGCGGCACGAAGCTGCTTCGTCGATTTCTTGCGAAGCAGGTGGCGCTTGCCCGGCTTGCGGCGCAGGAGACGTCCCGTCCCGGTCACCTTAAACCGCTTGGCGATGGATTTCTTGGTCTTTTGCATGGCGGAAAAACGGACGAAGAAAGCGCGGAAGCCGCGGTGTGTAAAGCGTTTTCTTGATCAAGACTCCAAAATCGACCGGAGGATGCGGTCCAGGTAGAATTTTGAATCAATCCTGATCCCGCAGATCGTCCCGAACGGCTACCGCCAGTTCATCGATGGCATTGGGATCTTCCTGATCGAGAATAGTTACCAGGAGAGCCTTGAGTCGGGCAGGCGAGTCACGGACTTCATCGATCATCGGATCGTACTCCTTTTTCCCCTCGCCGAGTCGTAGGTCAATTTGTTTTTCGAGGTCCTCAGCGGTGTATTGTTCGAGGACCTTCTCACGGCGCCTGTTGCGCTTCTCCTTGAGGGAACGCTCAATCTCTCCAAAAACAAATCGGCGGATATTCTCGATGAAACGCTCCATTCGGGCCTGCTGGTCTCCATCAACTTCTCCGCCATTCTGGAGCGGGTTGAAGTTGGCCCGAAGGATTGCAGGAGCCCCAAAACC
Organism: uncultured Puniceicoccaceae bacterium; assembly: GCA_964454915.1. Taxonomy (GTDB): domain Bacteria; phylum Verrucomicrobiota; class Verrucomicrobiia; order Opitutales; family Puniceicoccaceae; genus Puniceicoccus. Next base: position 4,913 of record CAYVUQ010000033.1, on the reverse strand, counting down.
CAGCAGAAAAATCGAAAGCCAGCCCGGCTGCATCGCACCGGTTTCGATGAGGATGAGTCCGGCAAGAACCGCGAGGCCCGCATAGAAAAGGTAAAGACACAAAGCCCAGCTATTTCTAACGGCTTCGTATGTGTTGTGGCTCTTGTGAAAATATCCAGCTGTTTCCGAAACCCCCCAAAGAAAGGAGAGACAGGCCGCGCAGAAAAGCGTGTGGGCAACTTCCCCTGAAATGGCGGGATAGATGTCCATAGTCGCCAAAATCGGCGGATATCAGTCAGGCAAGCGAACGCCTGCCTCGCACAGTCAACTCAATCGAGTCTCCAAAATGTCGGCTTCGGCCTTTGCTGGTGCGCCGGATAAGCTTTTGCGCTTCCAGTTCCTGGAGGGCGCGTCGGACTTCGGAGGGCTTTTTCTTGGTCACCACACTGACCTCAACCTCGCTTGTAGAACCGAGCCGCGCAATCGCACGGCGGATGGCTTCGGTCTGCTCGGGATCGATACTGACAGTTTCAGTGGGCATGATCGGGAACGTGCTGAAAATTGCCGACTACGCAAGTTTGTTCCGCTCTATTCAGCCCCGACCGCGCAACAGTCCAACCCCATACTGTCAAGACTCCAAAATCGACCGGAGGATGCGGTCCAGGTGGATGTGCGCCGGGGGATAGAGGCCGTTGCGCGAGACCCGCGGGTCCAGGCGCGGGAAACGGAAATCTTCGGGGTTCCACCGGTCCGGCCACCGTTCAGGGACGGCTGGCGGAACGACTTCCACCGCCTCCCCGAGGCGGTAGCCCCGCACCCCACCGCCGGTGCTGTCGGTGGTGGAGCGCACCGCCGCGCACGCAGTAAACAACACTTCGATTCCGTGCAGGCCGGCCCCGCGCAGAACGGGCTCTGCCAGGCTGCGGACAAGGTCCTCCAGATGAGAACGGTCTCCCGGCCGAAAAAGATCGATCTTGGTCGCGCAAAGGATGATCTTGCGGAGTCGCCCCGGAAACAAGGCGTCGTCCAGGGGGGTGAAGGACCGCCCCAGAAACGAGGCAAGACGGTTCCAAACCGTGTCGATCCGCTCCAACAAGCTCCCCAGTGCCCCGAGAAGAGCGTGCTGGTCGCGCAGGACGGGCGGTCCGCCCGACAATATCCAGGCCACGTCGATGGGAATCACCAACACGTCCGCCTCCGCCAGGAGTTTTTCCAATGCCCGCGTGCGAAGGCGGTGATCCTCCCGAAAACGTTCACCAAAGACATCGACCAGTGCCACCGCTCCGGCAACCCCCTCCGGGACCGGCCCGAAGTCCATCGGGCCGGGACGGTTGTCGCCGAAAATGCGGGAGCACAGAAACGAGGGGGTGGCAAGGTAGCGGCCCCGCCGGGTCGCGCTGACGACAGCAGCGGCGTACAACGAGGCGGCTTCGACCGAATCGGCTGCGGGATTCTCCGCCGCGTCAAGATAGGCCCGCAGATCGCGAACCGATTCGGGATCCAGGGGATCGGGAAAAAGGTCCAGCACCAGACGACTCCATTCGGAGAAGGACCCGCTCCCGAGGATGTCCGCCAGGCTTTCACCGGGGATGTCGATGAAGTCCAGAACGGTGTCACGCTTCCATGCGCTCGTGTGCATGGCGCGGAAGCGGGCGGCCGACGGCTCGGTGGTAATATCGGGCCATGCCGCGTCCTCCGCCGCATCACGAAGCACCCGGTCCAAAGGAAAGGCCGGGAGATGCCCCGGAAACGACTCAACCGCATGACGCGCCCACCCAGTCCGGCTGGCGAGCATCCGGTCCGGATTCTTGCGCAAGTGGTCCAGAAGCGAGGCCAGCAACACCGATTTCCCGGAATGCCGCGGCCCGATGGCCACCACACGGCGGTAACGGCTGATTCTGGGCAGAGGTGGACGCACAAGAAGAAGCTACCGCAGCAACGCACCAGGAAGCAATATCGGTCAGCGCATCTCCCCCATCGTTCCCGGTCCAGCAACCACACCTGTCGAAGGCCACCTCTCCCACTGATAGATATTGACCCCCCCATCGGGTGGCGCGAGTCTCCCGGTGAATCGAGTAAACGAGACCTCTAACCGAAAACAAAACGTCCATGCCTGATACACGCAAAATGTTAGCACAGCAGGACTGGCTCTGGCCCGGCATATTGTTTTCTATCTATCGGCGTACACACGGATAACTTTGTTTTCGAAATCCTTTTATCATGAGTATCAGAATTCTCCCCACCGCACCTCAGTTGGAGTCCCAATCTACTGTGTTTACACCGGAATCGCTGGCATTCCTGGATCGACTGCATGAGCAGTTTTCCCCGCGCCGGGAGAAGATTCTCGCAGAGCGCAAGACGGCACAGCAGCACTTTGACGCGGGCGAGTGGCCTGCATTCCCTGGAGAGACAGAGGATATCCGCCGCGCGGATTGGCAGGTGGCTCCGGCACCGCAAGTGCTGATTGACCGACGCACTGAGATCACCGGCCCGGTCGAACGAAAGATGATGATCAACGCACTGAATTCCGGAGCCAAGGTATTCATGGCGGATTGCGAAGATGCCAATTCACCCACATGGGAGAATGTCGTGCAGGGACAGATCAATCTGCGCGATGCCGTACGCAGGGAAATCGAACTACATGTGCCCAACGGCAAGAGCTATGTCTTGAACGAAGAGATCGCTACATTGGTTGTTCGCCCCCGCGGGTGGCATTTGGAAGAAAAGCACCTCGAATTCAACGGACAGCCGGCATCGGGCAGCTTGGTCGATTTCGGGCTGTTTTTCTTCCACAACGCTGCAGAGTCCCTCAAACGGGGATCCGGACCGTATTTCTATCTCCCAAAAACGGAAAGCTATCTGGAGGCACGCCTCTGGAACGATGTATTCACATTCGCGGAGAAAGAAATGGGCATTCCGCATGGTTCGGTCAGAGCAACCGTATTGATCGAGACTTTTCCCGCCTCCCACCAGATGGAGGAAATTCTCTACGAGCTGCGGGAACACGCCGCCGGATTGAACGCGGGGCGCTGGGACTATATTTTCAGTGCCATCAAAACACAACGCAACCGCCCCGGACTGGTCTTCCCCGACCGCTCGCAAATCACCATGACCGTCCCCTTTATGCACGCGTACACCGAACTGCTGGTCCAGGTCTGCCACAAGCGCGGTGCTCATGCTATCGGTGGAATGGCAGCCTTCATTCCGAATCGGCGCGATCCCGAGGTCACTGAAAAGGCGATCCGGCAAGTTACCGCCGACAAGGAACGTGAAGTCCGCCAGGGTTACGATGGCACGTGGGTCGCCCACCCGGATCTCGTGCCTGTCGCCAAGGGTGTTTTCGACAAGGCACTCGGTGAGCAACCCAACCAGAAACATGTATTGCGCGAGGATGTTTGCGTCGCCCCGGAGGACTTGCGCAACTTCGAAATCGAAGGCGGCCAAATCACCGAAGCAGGTATGCGGCTGAACATCAGCGTTGGCATACAATACCTCAACGCCTGGCTCTGTGGTAACGGTGCAGCCGCAATCAACAACCTGATGGAAGATGCGGCGACGGCGGAGATTTCACGCTCGCAGCTCTGGCAGTGGATCCACAAGGGTGCGCAACTTGAAGACGGACGGGCTGTCACCCTCGAACTCTACCGGGAAATCCGCTCCGAAGAACTGAAGAAACTCCCGAATGACGGGCGACTCGCGGAAGCAGCCGGGATTTTCGACCGCCTGATTGAAGCCACCGAACTGAAGGATTTCCTGACCCTCCCCGCCTATCGAGTGCTTTAGTCCATCATGAAAATCCAACGCTGCATCACGACCGACGGTCGCACCGTACAAGCCGCGCTCCAATCCGACGGCACACTTCGCCGCATTGAGGGCGAGCTGTTCGGGCACTTCACCGTCACCGAAGAAACTGTCGCGGCCAGGAAGCTCCTTTACCCCTACCTGCCTACCTCGATCCTCGGTATCGGCGCGAACTACAAGGGACTCTTCGAAGGGAAGGCTTTGCCGGAATACCCGGTGGTGTTCTTCAAATGCCACAACACCCTGCAACACCCGGGCGATCCCATCGTGCTGCCGCGGCTCGCCATCGTGGCGGAAACCGTGAAGTTCGAAGGCGAACTCGCCGTCATCATCGGCAAAGACGGTAAGAATATCCGCCAGGAGGATGCCATGGGGCACGTTCTCGGCTACACCATCGCACACGATGTGTCCGCCTCGGACTGGCAGCGCGAACGGGTCGGCAACCAGTGGTGCAAGGGCAAGGGCTTCGACACTTTCTGCCCCTTCGGGCCGACTATCGTTACCAGCGATGAAATCGGCGATCCGAAGCAACTTCGCATCGTCACCACGGTGGATGGAAAAGTCGAACAAGACGATTTTGTCGCCAATATGTGCTTCGCTGTGGAGGAACTCATCACATTTCTCTCTGCCGGGCACACGCTCAAGGCAGGAGACTTGATTCTGACCGGAACACCGCCCGGAGCCCGCTTTCTCGAGCCTGGAGAGACCACCGCTATCACCATTGAGGGAATCGGCACACTCGCGAATCAAGCCGTTGAAGAAGAAGACAAAATGGGCGGAGTAACGGTTTCATGATTTTCCAGCATCCGGTTGATACGTATTTTTTGAGATTTTCCGGTACCGACTAACCCGAATCTTGAGTCGTTTGCGCCCATCAAGGAACGTTTCAACTTCGAGTGGTTCGGACGAAAACCAGAGCTTGTGGTGGAGACCTTTTAGAAAGATGAGCCGAAAACCAACGACTTACGCAAAATGTACCCTGAAACAGCTTAAGTCGGGTTAGGGAAGTAAACGAAAACGCGAGGGAGCAGGATGCTCACTCAAACAGGTCCTTCCGCAGATTCCCCAAACAGTGCAGACCGTCCCAGGGTCCGCCTTTGAGCGGCGCGGGCCGTCTGGGCTGTTTCGGCGGC
>CAYVUQ010000032.1:4290-11181 GCA_964454915.1 uncultured Puniceicoccaceae bacterium | reverse complement strand
CGGTATGGGTGGTATGGGCGGCATGGGCGGCATGATGTAAGCCCGTCGCTTCCGCGACCCATCGGATTTCAGGGCCGCCTTCCCCTCGGGGAGGCGGCCCTTTTTCATACCGCGATCAGCGCGGCCAGGCATCCAAGTGTTCCTGCGAGGGCGAGAAGCCAGTCGGCCCCGGCCACCTTGTCGTGGAGGGAAATCCGGTTGAGTGCATAGATGCCGGCAGCCAGACAGAGCCCCGCGGTTGCGAAGGGGATCCCCAGGCCAATCGGGATGCTGACCAACCCGAGCAAGGCGGGGGCACCCGTGACAAACCCCGGGAGGGGCACGCCCTCCTCCCAGTGTCTGGTGGCAAGAGTTTGCGGGAGAAAGAGGCAGGCGGTAGCCGTGAACACGAGTGCTTTGCCCCCCGCCGGGGCACTTCCGCGGAGAAGCGGGAAAAGGCAGGCCGCTCCGGCTACCAGTATCGCCACCGGCCATGAGCGCGCGAGTCGGGAGCGGGTGGTCTTGTCCTCCGCATGTTTGAGGTGGACGCTCAAAAGGTAGGTCGTACCGAGGGCTGCCAGGACCCCGCACGCCAGCAGATCACCTCCTGGAAGTGAGATGATGGCACTGACTGCGGCAATTGCGAAAACAACCAGCCAGGCCGCGGTCATCGCACCCCGGTGGCGTCCTGCGAAACGGTGGCGCAGGCCGGGTGTCGGCTCGCGGCTGCCCGGGAGCGAGTCCAGCCAGCGGTCCGCCACGTACACCAGCCATACCCCGGAACAGGTCCAGAAAAGGGTCGATGGCTCAGGCGGGATCCCGCACAGATGGCCCGCCAGAAGAGACCAGGCGGCCACGGCGGCTGCGGTGTCGAGTGCGAGGTAGTGGAGAATCCGCACGGCACCGGGCTCACATGCGCTCCAGGGGCTCGATGCCGAGAAGCCGAAGGCCGGTTTCGAGGAAAAGGAGCGTGCGCGCGCACAAGACGAGCCGTCCAGCCCGCTCGGCGGGGTTATCGGTCATCACACGGTTGGCGTTGTAGAACCCGCTGAAGGCATCCGCCAGCTCGTACAGATAGGTGCACAGGAAGTGCGGTCGGAGGTCCTGGCTCGCCTGAGCCAGGGCGCAGGGGAAACGAACCAACTGGCGGGCCAGATGGATTTCCTCGGGGGTCGCGGGATCGGCGGCACCCTCCTCGCCCTCGCCCGGCTTGAGACCCGCCTTGCGGAAGATTGCATGAATGCGGGCCACTGCGTAGAGGAGATAGGGGGCGGTGTTTCCGTCGAAGCTGAGCATCTTGTCCCAGGAGAAGACATAGTCGTGGGTGCGGTTCTGCATCAGATCGGCATAGCGGATGGCGGCCACACCGACCGTTTCGGCGATCCGGGTCTTTTCCTCTTCGGGGAGGGCCGGATTCTTCTGCTCGACGATCAGCCGGGCTCGTTCGACGCCCTCGTCGAGGAGGTCCTTGAGCTTCACCGAACCACCGCTGCGGGTCTTGATCGCCCGGCCTCCCTCGCCGAGGATGGTCCCGAACCAGACATGACGCAATTCGGGCATTTTTCTGTCCGTTTCGGCGAACCACCTCGAAACGGTCAGGAAGAGCTGCTCGAAGTGGTCCCTTTGGCGTCCGTCGGTCACGTAGATGATCTCGTCGGCCTGCATCTCCTCGCACCGGTACAGGACGGTGGCGAGATCCGTCGTGGCATAGTTGCTGGCGCCGTCGGATTTGCGGATGATGAAGGGCTGTTCCGCAAAGCGGGAGTGTCCGGGGTGGAAGACAACGAGTGCCCCTTCGCTTTCGGTTGCGATGGAACTGGATTCGAGCTCTGCGCAGACGGAGTCCACCTGATCGCGGTAGAAGCTCTCGCCGAGGGTCAGGTCGAAATGGACTCCGAGCCGCTGATACATTGCGGCAAAGGCGTCCTGGCTGATGGCGTTGATCTTCTCCCAGACTGCGGTTCGCTCCGGGTCGCCTCGTTGCAGCTCGAGCAATTCCGCGCGCGCTTCTTCGCGGGCGGCGGGGTCATTTTCCACCAGGTCGTTGCCGCGGCGGTAGAGATCCTCGAGTCCGGCCAGTGCTTTCTCCGGGGCTGTTTCAAAATCGAAGCCGAACCGGCGGTGTGCGAGGAGAAGGATGCCGAACTGGGTTCCCCAATCGCCGATGTGGTTATCGCGTGTGACGGAGGCACCGCAGAACGCGAGCAGCCGTGCGATTGCCTCGCCGATTACGGTGGACCGGATGTGGCCGACGTGCATCTGTTTGGCGGTGTTGGGGGAGCTGAAATCCACGACCACCCTGCGCCCGTTGTGGAAATGCCCGACCCCTCTGGAGAGGTCTTCGGCACGGGCGAAGCCGCGGACCCACTCTCCGAGGAAGCGGGGGGTGAGGGAAAAGTTGAGAAAGCCCGGTCCGGCGACTTCCACCCCGAACCGGTCTTCGGTGAAGGCTGGCGAATTGCGGATGGAGTCCGCCAGTGTCGTGGCGAGCTGCCGCGGGTTTGTCCGCAGAGCCTTTGCGGCTGGAAGAACTCCGTTGGCCTGGAAGTCGCCGAAGCGGGGGTCGGCTGGTCGGACCATCGGATCGAAACCGTCGGGGAGTCCGTCGGTTTGCATCGCCAGGTCGCGCAGTGCCCCGGAAATTTTATTCTGCAGGTCGAATGGTATGGTCATCGTTTTTTGCTGGACAAAGAGGATACTAATTTCCTCTTCTGTTAGGCTTTACGGATTTTACCCGCAAAACTCACCAAATAGGAAAGTAACTGAATGAGAAAGAAAATCGTTTCTCCCCGGAAGTTCGTTAAGCCAAGTTATGCCGCCCTGATCGAGAAAAAGCGCGACGGAAGCGAATATACCGAGGAAGAGATCCGCTATATCGTTGATTCGGTTCTGGACAAGGAGATTCCTGATTCCCAGCTGGCCGCGCTTCTGATGGCCGTGTACTTCCAGGGGATGTCCGCCCAGGAGACGGCTACTTTTGCCGAGGAAATGATGCTCTCCGGCGAGATGATCGACTTGACCAAACTGAGCCGTCCCAAGATCGACAAGTTTTCGACCGGAGGCGTCGGAGACAAGACCAGCATCGTTCTTGCGCCCCTTGCTGCTGCCTGCGGCGTGGTCATGCCCACCATCAACGGCGTTGATGAGGAACTGGAGATCAGCACGCTCCAGAAGCTCTCCGCCATCAAAGGCTTCAAGAAAAGCATCACCCTCGATGAGTTCGTGAAGCAGCTGAACAAGATCGGGTGCGCCATCATCGAGCAGGACAAGGAAATCGCGCCGACCGATACGACCCTTTACGCCCTTCGGCAGAAATGCGGCAGTATCCCCAGCCTTCCGCTGATCACGGCCAGTGTTCTCAGCCGAAAGCTTGCGGCCGGTGCCGAGAGCCTCGTGGTCGATGTCAAGTGGGGGAACGGTTCGTTCATTCAGGACCTCGAGCACGCGAAGCAGCTCGCCCGTTCGATCACCCGTGTCGGACGGTCCATGAAGCGCCGGTGCGTCGCCTTGGTGACGGATATGAACCAGCCTCTTGGGGATTCCGTGGGGACTGCCCTCGAAATTCGTGAAGCCATCGAACTTCTCAAGGGTGAAGGTCCGGAAGATCTCAAGGAGATGGTCCTCAAGCTCGGGATGGAGGTTGTCCGCCTCTCCGGGGTCGCCGGTTCGACGCTCTCGGCCAAGCAGACGGTGCAGCGGCATCTCAAGGATGGGTCGGCACTCGAAAAATTCAAGGAGATGGTGGCAGCCCAGGGCGGTGACAACAAAATGATTGATGACCCGGACAAGCTGCCGACGGCGAAATTCTGCAAGAAACTGCCGTCTCCCAAGCGCGGGTACGTCCATACCATCAACGCCGGCATGGTGGCCCGCGGAGTGCGTATGCTGGCCATGCGCAAGAACGGCACCCTCGATCCCGCCGTGGGGATATCCGAGATCAGGAAGGTCGGCACGCAGATGAAACAGGGCGAGCCCCTCATGATGATCCATTACAACGACGAGGGCAATTCCGAGGCAGCACTGGAGTATCTCAAGGGTGCTTATCGGCTCGCGCCGAAACGTCCGAACACGCCCGATTTGGTCGTGGAGCGGGTTGCTTGAGGACGTCGGTGGATCAAATGTAGCTTTTCCGTGCCTTGACCCGCACGATTTCCATCGAGGGGATGCGGCAGGCGGTCAGGTACCCGCCGTACACGCAGGCTGTGTCGATGCACAAAGTGTTGCCGGCGTAGCGGACCTCGGGATCGGGTGTGTGGCCGTAAACTACGGTGGGCGGACCTTCCCAAAGTTCCGACCAGTGGATCGAATTGTTGCCGTTGCGTCGGGCCGGAGGAATCTCCTCGGGGGGAATCCACTTGGCCCTGCAGACCGCACCCATCGGCTGGGTTCGCCACGGCCGGCCCGGATAGAATCCGCCGTGTACACAGACGAATTCGGAATCCGCCGTCTCGTAAAACGGGAGCAAGGTCTCGAGGTATGCCCAGTCAGCGGGTCCCAGTTGCTGGAGGGTTTCGTAATCGTAGGGCTTGAGAATCGAGGGATCGCGGTGCCGCCGGTACGTCAGCAACCGCAGCTCGTGGTTCCCCATGAGACCGGTAAAGCCGTTCTCCCGGGCGATGCGGACGGCCCGGTGACTGTCCGGCCCCCGGTTTACGATGTCGCCCAGAAGCACGACACGGTCGCTATCCCGGAGCGAAAGCTCGTTGAGCAAATCCTCGAACTCGCTGGCGCATCCATGAATGTCGCCGATGGCTATGAGATGACCGGACATACTCCTTCTTTGTAGAGGCCCGGTGCAGGGGAGGTCACGGAGAAAGATTGGTTTTTCCTCGTCTGCGCCGATGCGGATCGGCTAGAAGGCCGGGATGCAGGAATGGAACCTCCAGGGCGCATCGCGCCGTTCCGCTGTTTCGGACCGCCCTTTCTCCGACGGTCAGCAGGTGCGCTCGGTCCTCTGCCTGTCGGGGGAGGAGGGTCTGATCCGTTTGGATTTCGGGTTGGACGAACCCCTCGATCTGGGCGAGGCCAGGCCCGTTGCGCAATGGGTGCGGACCTACCGCTCGAACGAGGCCGAGAAGGCCGGAGAGCGCGAGGCGGTTCGAACGGTCGAGGAACTCTTCGTCCAGATGGTGGAAGATGAGCAAGGTGCCGACGATCCCGCCCGTTCTGCCGACTCCGCGACCGCCAGGATCAGGGATGCACTCCGCTTCCTTCTCGCTCTGCATCTCGAGCGAAAGCGGGTGCTGCGACCGCTCGGACGTATTGGGGAAGACGGTTCGCAGACCTACCGCCACCCGAAACGGGACACCGAGTATCGTGTGCCCGCAGTCGTGGTTGAAGAGGATCTGAGGCATTCCCTTGAGGAACAGTTGAGTCTGGTCGTGGGATGAACTTTTGTCTCCGGCCTTGCGTTTTCCCGGATCAACAGCAGGAGTGGAGGGTGTGAAATTGCTACGATTGGCGAAAACGGGTGCATGGATGGTTCCGTTCGTGCTGGGTGCTCTGTTCGTTTCGGGGTGCCGGTCGATGCAGATCGAGAACCCGCACGTTCCCTCCGTTTACCTCGAAGCCTCTGGCTCCGTGCCGAGTGAGGAGCACCCCTACGTGACCCTTCCGGTCAGCCAGACCAAGGTGCGGATATTCGGGCAGCCCCTTTTCAGTGCGATGGACATCATCCGCATCGAAATGGTGCAGGTGGAGCGCGGGCTCGCGGTCCGGTATCTGCTTACTCCATCCGCTTCGCGCCAGTTGATCAGATCTTCCGTGGACAATATCGGCTACCGCTTTGTCTTCTTCGACAACGAGAGTCCTATCGGAGCCAGAATGATCGACGGGGTGATCAACGACGGGGTCCTCTACACCTTCCTGGAAGTCCCCGATCAGCAACTTCCCGAGCTGGTCTCCGAGATGAACCGCACCCTGATCGAGGTCCGCCGCAAGAGCCGGTGAGCCGTGGGGGCGTGTCTTGATTGAATCCATGGGAGTGTCGCGTTTTTCGCTCGCCTGCCTCTTCGTGATCGCCGGCATCGTCCATGCGGTCGCGGAGAGAGCCCAGGCGGGAAGGCTGCCACTGGTCTGGCCGACTCCGAACCATGCCTTTGTTGAAGGTCGCCCTTATCAGGATTACCTGCAACCAACGGCTTCGGGACGCCTGGAATCCGCTCTTTACGGCTGTACCCGCAACGGGGGGCGACGTTTTCACGAGGGGATCGATCTGAAGGCCTTGGAGAGGGACTCCCGGGGGAGAGCCACCGACTTCGTTTTCGCCGCCATGCCGGGAAGAGTGGTTCATGTGAATCCGGTGGGTGGCAATTCGTCTTACGGGATTTATGTGGTTTTGGAGCATGAACACGATGGGGTGCGGTTCTACACTCTCTACGCGCACCTGGCTTCCGTGGCCGAAGACGTTTCGCCGGGGTTGCCGGTGGCCCAGGGCGACGTGCTCGGTGTGATGGGTTCCACCGCCGCCGGATACTTCATTCCGCAGAGCAGGGCGCACCTGCATTTCGAAATAGGACTTCGTCTGGCGGATGACTTTTCGGCCTGGTACGACCAGCAGAGATTCGGATCAGAGAATCCGCACGGAGGATGGAACGGCTTGAACCTCGCCGGGGTTGACCCGCTTGAGTTTTACCGAATGTCCCTGGCGGCGCGGATCGACGGACTGGGCGACTATCTCGACCTGCGACCGACGGCCGTCCGGGTGAGGGTCTTTTCCCGGGGCGTTCCTGGATTGCTGCAAAGGAGTCCGGGACTACGGGACGGTGCGGTTGCCGACTCCCGTGTGGGCTGGGATGTGGATTTCGACGAGTTCGCCGTCCCCCTGCGTTTCCGTGAAGTGGATGCAACGGAAGCGGACACGGCAAAGCCCGGAACGACGACGGTGATCGCGCATGATCCCGATCTGGCGTT
>CAYVUQ010000032.1:0-4280 GCA_964454915.1 uncultured Puniceicoccaceae bacterium | reverse complement strand
CGTGTCCGTCCTGCCGGGACCTGCTGGAGGAAAACGGCGGTGGGGTGGTGCCGGGAGAAGACCTGCGCCGGACCCTGGACCTTCTCTTCGGGAACCAGCACCGCTGATCCTCGGCTAAGAAAGAGGACCGATGTCTCGCTCCGCCCGGATCCGAGCCGATCCAGGTAGATGGCCGACCGGATCGAGGACTGTGCCCCTCAGAACTGCAGGGAGGCCGAAAGCTCGATCGACTCGTATTCGTAGCTGTCAACCGCCACGTTCCGATCGAAGAGCGTGAAATTGGCGTCTTCGGGGATAGTGTAGCGGTAGGCAAGATCGAAACGAAGGTTTTCCAGGGGCAGGTAGGAGATGCCCGCCAGAAACTGATAGGTGAAGAGCCACTTGTTGTTGTCGTCCGACACAGAACCGTTGGGGCCGTCAACTTTGACCGACTGCTCCAGATTCACGGCACCGATGCCACCTCCTGCATAGATGCCCCAGTTGGTTTCCATCGTCGCAAGAAAGTCGTAATAGACATTTCCGAGGAAGGCATAGTTGTCGGCGTCGGTCTTGGTGTGATACTGGCCATTCCCGAGATTCACCCCGGTGGCGGCGACGGATTGGGCTCCCGTGGCGGTCGTGGTCACCTGCGAGTCCGGCTTGTAGTATTGGAACTCGAACTCGAAATGCCAGCCGTTGGAGGGAATCTTGTATCCGATATTGGCGATGCCGCCCACGCCGTCTTCCGGGTCCACCTTGTCGCCGGAAATGATGTTCGTCACCGAGCTGTCAGCCTCCGGGAAAACATAGGCGGCTCCCGCTCCGATATAGAGCTGACCGAAACCGGTAGCCGCGCTGGCGAAAAGAAAGGGAAGGAGGATCAGGGTTTTTTTCATGATTGGGAAAGAACAGGGATCGTGGGGTGACCATCGGGATTTGTCAAACCGAATCGGAGTCCCTCTGAAATCGTTCCCGGTGGCGATGGTTTGACAGACGCGCCCGAGAGTCGGAGATTACGTTCCGATGTCGGAAGTTCCGCAGTCGTCCAAATCCGGGCCGAAGGTTTTCCTCACGAAGATCATCGGCGGCAAGGTCTTTTCCACCGTTCTCGACAAGGGTGCGGGCGAGGCCTTCTTGTCCGAAAACGGGTATTCACTCATCGCCGACGGCGAGGATCTGGGGCGCGTGCGTCCCCGTATCACCATGCGGTGTCCGGCCTGCGGCTGCTCCAGGGAAGCCTTTGAAAAGACGGGGCGTTTCGGCTGTCCGGAGTGTTACCGGGCCTTTGGACCGTTTCTCTCACCGCTGCTCAAGCGGATGCACAAAGGGCCGCGCCATCTGGGGAAGGTGCCTTCCTCGCGCCTGACTCCCGAGGTGGCCGACGACCGCATTAAGGATCTGGAGGCTGCGCTGCACTCGGCGGTGCAGGCCGAGGAATATGAGGAAGCTGCCCGCCTGCGCGATGAGATGCGGGTACTGGCCGACCGGCGCGAAGTTCTCCGGTGAAGTCGGGGCGTTGGACGGTGCCGCTGCTCGCGGTTGTGGTGGCCCTGGTGGTTGTGGGAGCGTTCCTTCTGCTGCCAGGGGTCGATATGGCGGGGTTGCGCTCCGCCGTTGCGCAGGTCTGGTCATTTCTGGAGGGGCACCCGGTCCTCCTCTACCTCGGCATGGTGTTCCTGCCCGCCCTTCCGATCCCGCAAAGCCCGATGCTGGTGCTGGCCGGAATCGTCTATGCGGAGCCCTGTGGGGAGATCGGTGGCGCGGCACTGGCCGCGTCGGCCGTGGCCCTGAACATTTTGTGGACCTATTTTCTGACCGTCGGGCCTCTCCGCCGCGTGCTCACCGCATTTCTGTCACGGTTCGGCTACCGGCTTCCGCAGCTGCCCGAAAGTGATTTTCTCAAGTTCTCCTTCCTCGTCCGGGTGACCCCCGTGCTCCCGCTTTGCGTGCAGAACTACACCCTTGGCCTGCTGCGTGTGCCGCTGCGACTCTACCTTCTTGCCAGCTGGAGTACCCAGGTGCCCCTGGCATTTGCCATCGCCCTGACCGCCGGGGCGATTCTGGAGGGCAGTCTCGGGGTGATTCTAATCGCCGTCGCGGTGCTGCTCCTCCTGGTCTTCGTCCTCAAGGCGGTGCGGCGGAAGCTGCGGCGCGATCAGGGGATGGCCGCTGTTTCGGACGAACTTGCGGCGGAGACCGTTGGCAGAACCCCAGGGGAGGGCATACAATGAGATCTCGACCTGAGAGTGCACTCACCGTCAGCGATTTGACGCGGGCCCTCAAGCGGTTGATCGAGGATGGCTTCCCGGCGGTGTGGGTGCGGGGCGAGATTTCCAACCTCCGCAAACAGGCGAGCGGTCATGTCTATTTCTCCCTGAAAGACATGGACAGCCGCATTCCGGCGGTTCTTTTCCGGGGAAATGCGCTGCGCGTCGAACACGAGCCCCGCGACGGCCAGCAGGTCATCGCCTTCGGTGAGTTGTCGGTGTACGAGCCGCGCGGGGCCTACCAGCTGATCGTCCGCGACATTCTCGAGGACGGCGTAGGACGTTTGCAGCGCGAGTTTGAGCGGATCAAGGAGAAGTTGCGGGCCGAGGGTCTTTTCGATTCCGAGCGGAAAAAAGCCCTGCCCCGCCTTCCTTTGACCGTGGGGGTGGTCACCTCCGCGACTGGTGCCGCAGTCCGCGATATGATCAGCGTGTTTCGCCGCCGCAGTTGGCCTGGTGCTATGCGGATATTCCCCTGTTTGGTGCAAGGGGCTGCAGCGGTCCCGGACCTCGTGGCCCGGATTGAACGGGCTTGCCTGATGGACGACCTCGAGTTGCTGGTGGTAGCCCGCGGAGGTGGGAGCCTGGAAGACCTGTGGTGTTTCAACGACGAACGAGTCGCGCGGGCGTTGGCGGCCTGTCCGATACCGACCCTGTCGGCCGTTGGGCACGAGACCGACGTCGTGTTGACGGATTTCGTGGCGGACCTGCGCAAGGAGACCCCCACCGGCGCAGCCGAGTGGATCAGCTCGGCCTATCTGGAGTTCCGACACGGCCTGCGCGGTCTGGCGGAAGACCTCTCCCGTGCGGGCCGCACCGCCTTGGAGTCCCGTCTCATCGACTTGAACCGCGTCCGCTCCCGTTGCGTGGCCCGGCCCTTTCTTCGGCGGGTCGAATCGGCGGCACAGCAGGTGGACGAAACCCGCGAACATCTCGTCCGTGGACTGAACCGCGCCTTTCGTGAGCGTCTCGAGCGGACCGCACGCTTGAAGGAACGCCTGCGTCTGCGCCGCCCGGAACGCGAACGGGAACGCCGCCTGGGCGATCTGCGAGCCCTCGGGCGAAGGCTTGGGGCTCAAGCGGACCGTATTGTGCCCCCGCGTAGAGAGGCCCTTGAGCAGTTGGCTCGCACCCTCCGCACCGGGGGGCTTGATCGAACTCTCCGGCGCGGATTCGCCCTCGTGCGCAGGGAAGACGGAACCCTGGTCCGCCGGGTGGCGGACTTGCGCCCCGGCCTGCACGTCAATCTCCGTTTCCACGACGGCGAAGCACCCGCAAAGATACCGAGCGGGAAATAGTGGGATGATAGACCGGCACACGACTGGTCGCAGCCCGACTCCGGCCAGATATGCCGCCCATTGGTCCTCCCGCCTGCGCCAAAGATCGCTCGTCCCCACACCCGATAGGTCCTCGATCTCCTATCAGGGCAGTGAGATCGAAGATGAGAAGAAGGCAAGAAATTTAAGCCCGAGAAAATAAAGGCAAGATATTTAAGTTTGGCAAAAAAATTTACCAGATCGCCGAATATGAGGTCCCGATGAAATGGAAGGGCCTCCATCTTCCAACGGAGATTGTAGCCATTCGAGAATCCGAACAAAGTCGGGGCAAGATGTTTAAAGACTGGCAAAAAATATTAACCTGGAGGCAAGAAATTTTAAGTCTGACAAAAAGTTCAAAAAGTTGAAGGTCGGAACAGGAGTGCTTGCGGAGGATGTGTGCGGGCCGGTTGTGCGGATCGCCGGATTTGCGTGATCCGCCCTGACGCAAGGGCTAATGCCGACCCCTGTGTCAGTCCGAAGGCGAGCGCGGGGGAGTATCTGGTGGTGTCCGGTTCGGGGTTTGGATGACGGCGTGGGACATGAATGTCTTGCCTGGGAAGAGGGGGAGGGCACGAGCGATGATCGAGGGAGACAGTTCCGGGAGCGTCAGACAACATGCGGATTCAAGAGGGAACGGTGTTTCATTCAACGTTCCGATCCGGTTTTGACAGATGGGTGGTCGTGTCCACAATGGGCGGTTTGACTTATTTGACAG
>CAYVUQ010000031.1:2073-11441 GCA_964454915.1 uncultured Puniceicoccaceae bacterium | reverse complement strand
GTTCCGCAATCGGGCGTGAGGCAGATCCGGATCCCCTCGGTGATCGGCCCCCCGAAGCCATCCTCGAAACGGATCGAGAACTTCCAATCGAATTCGCCGTCGAAGACCTTCACGATGAGGCTGTGGAGCCCCGCCTCCGGGAAGAAGGGGCCCTCCAGGTCCAGGGGCGTGCAGTCGGGCGGGACGGAGCGGCCCTCGCTGCGGAGCCAGGCTTCCTCGCCATCGAGGAGGACCTGGACCTCGCACGCTACACCCTTCTGCTCCAGGAGTCCCTCCTGCGGGCCGGGGACTATCAGGCTTCGCTGGATTTTTCCGACCAGATCCGCACCGAAAAGCCCGATTGGCTCGAGAGACTCGCCGCCCTCGAAAGCGGTCTGCGTGCACTCGCCCTCCACGGGCTGGGCCGCAACGTGGATTCCCAGATTTTCGTCCGTGAATTTATGAAATCGGACAGCATCCGTCCGCAGACCCATATCGCCGTGGCCCGCATTTTCGAAGATATGGGTGCCCCGGAAATCGCCAACCGCATCCTCTCCGAAAGCTACGAAAGAAATCCTGCGGACCAACCCCTTCTCTCTGCCCTGGTGCGAAACAATATCCAGATGGAGAAGGACCGGGCCTTCGTCGAAAACCTCCGGGATCTCCTGCGGATGCGCGTGCCAGACCAACGGATACTGCTCGCCGCCTACGAAGAGTTGGGGAGCGACCGCCACCTGTTCCTCCGGGATCGCGAGACGCTTCTTTCGCGAATCGACGAGCTGATCGTGCGTCCGGGTTGATACGGACCGCCCGTCCACAGGCATCTAGTCGTCCGTTTCCTCGTCCGTTTCCACTGGTTGCACGGTCACCTCCGTGCCGATGATCCGCTTTTCGTCCACCTCGGTCACCTCGACCTCCAGGCGGTCGTGCCGGAAGATTTCCCCTTTTTCCGGAATCCGCCCGAGTTCCGAAGTGATCAATCCGGAAAACGTGGAAACATCGTCCCGGTCCATATCCACCTTCAGCCGCTCCTCCAGTTCGTGGATGGGGGTCAGCCCGGCCACCGAATAGCGATTCACCCCTAGAGGAACGATTTCCTCGTCCTCCATGTCGAACTCGTCCTGAATCTCGCCAACCAGCTCCTCCAGAATCCGTTCCAGGGTGACAACGCCCACCGCTCCCCCGAATTCGTCCACTACCAGAGCCATGTGGACCTTCAGGCCGAGCAGATGTTTCAAGGCCTCGATCAGGCCCTCTTCCGGTCCCAGGATGGCGATCGGCCTGCGCATCTTGCGCAGATCGGGAACCTCCGAATTGGGGCCGGCACGGAAAACATCCTTGATGTGGATGATTCCGATGCAGCGGTCGAGGTCTCCTTCGCAAAGGGGGAACCGCGTGTGCCCGGTCCGGCGTGCCATGGCGAGACTCTCCCGTGGGTCCTCTTGCAGGTTGATCCACTGCACCTGGTTGCGCGGGAGGAGCACATCCGACACGTCCAGATCGGGCATCTGGATCGCCTTGTCGATGATCTTGCGGACGGCGGGGGCCAGCACGGCGTGTTCCTCGCCCATCGCCCGGAGCTGCACTTCGATGTCCAGAGGATTCAGGTCGTTGTCCAGGTTCAAGCGCAAGAGGCGGTAAACACGCTGTTTGAACCGACCCAGAAACCAGAGAAAGGGCAGGAGCAGCAAAAGAAACAGTGCCACCAGCCGCCCGGTCCGACGCAGGATCCGCTCCGGGCTGCGGATCGCCACCGCCCGCGGCAACAGCTCAGCCAAAAGATAGAAGACGGAAGCACCGAACGCACAGAGGAGAACGAAAAGGATTCCTCCGGCAACGCCGCCCGCGCTCTCCACAGCAGCTTCCCACAGGGGCGTGATCAGCGCGAAGAAGGCACCACTCCAAAAGAGCATCAGCAACACCCTCCCGAAACGCAAAGCGCGTGCCGTTCGGTCGGGGTCCCGGACCAGCCAGCCGATCATGCGCGGTCGGATGAGCCGCTCGTAGGCTTCCGGGGTCATCTGCGAATAGCGGATGCGAACCAGCCCGAACTCCACGCCCACGAAGAGAGCATACACGATCAGGAAAACCAACAGAGCGAACGGCGCGAACGTCATGATTCCCCCCCCCCCGCCAACCAGCCTTCCAGGGCGGATAGAAACTTCTCGTTCTGCGGCGCAGTCCCTGTCGAAACCCGCACCCATGAAGGCAAACCGTAGCCCTCGAGGGGCCGGACAATCACCCCCATGCGCAACAGGGCTTCAAAACACGCCCGGGCCGCACCGACTTCCGCCAGAACGAAATTCCCTCCCTCCGCACGGCATGGAACCCCCAGGCGGTCCAGTCCCGCCTTCAGCCCTTTGAGGCCCCTGCGGTTCAGGTCGCGGGATTTCGCGATGTGGCCGTGGTCATCCAAAGCAGCGGCTGCCGCCATGAGTGCCGGAGTTCCCACGTTGAACGGCTGTCGCACGCGCTGGAGTCCGGCTATGATGTCGGGGGGGCCGTAGGCATAGCCCACCCGAAGGCCGGCGAGACCGTGGATTTTCGAAAACGTCCGGGTGCAAATCACCCGCCGACCCCGCTGCATCAAGGGCCTCAGGTCCACTGCATCGTCGTCATATCCCAGATACGCCTCATCAAGGCAGAAGAGCACGTGGTCGGGCAGATCCTCGACAAAGGCCATCAGCTCGTCCGCCGGAACGATGTCGCCAGTCGGATTGTTGGGCCGGGCGAGGAAGACAATCCGGGTGTCGGCGTCAATCAGGGCTCGGAACGACGAAAGGTCCTGCCGAAGGTCCGGCATCGCCGCAGGCCGCGGTGTTGCTTTCGCGTGCAGGGTTGCGAGCCGGTAAACGATGAAGCCGTACTCACCCATCACCGCGTTCAGCCCCGGTCCGAGATAAGCGGTGGCCACCATCTCGAGGGCTTCGTTTGAACCGTTTGCAGGCACGATCCAGTCCGGCGGCAACTCCAATTCCCGCGAGATTCTCTCCCGCAAAGCGAAGCTCCCTCCATCAGGATACTCGTGTAGTCGCTCCACGGCCCCCATTACCGCTTCCCGTGCCAGGGGGGAGGCACCCAGCGGATTTTCGTTCGATGCCAGCTTGACGATCTCCTGCGGGTCCAGACCCAGTTCGCGCGCCACGGTCTCGACCGGGCGACCGGGTTCGTAGATCGGACAGGAGCGGATCGCCTCGCCCAGATACTGCTCCTCCGTCATTGGACCAAACGCCCCCCGACCAACCCGAGATAATTGAGCAGCAGGATCTGTTTCCAGACGTGGTACCGTCCGTCCCCGGTCAATTTCCCGAATTCCGGTCTTTCCCGCCTGGGTACCAGCAGTCCGGTCTCGGTAGCGGCACGGTCCAGCGTTTCCTGCTCCGCATTGAGGACATCCACCAGGTCTCCTTCGAAGGGTGCGGGGTCGGCCTTCCACTTTTCGAGGTTGAGCAGGTGCCGCCGGTACAAGGCCCGTACGGAGGTCTGGAAGGGTCGGCGTTCAACGGACCAATCCCGCGGAAAGACCCCCCCGAAAGGCAGCCAGACGTTGTCCGTCACCCACCGTTTCTCGCCGCAGGCACTGGTGAATACCGTAAAAACCGCGGGCGCACCACTCGCACGCGGCGCAAAAATCACCTGGAGCCGAACGTGGTGCTTCTCGTCGAAACCGAGAAACGAACGCATCGTCAGTCCTGCACCCAGGTCCGCGGAAAGATTCTTTTCCACGCAAAACCCCAAAGCGCGAAGATCCTCCTTGATCCGCAGAAAAGACTTCGCGACCGGCCATCGCACCTCTTCGTTCGATTCGCGGTAGCTCGGATAGACGGCGATTTCACTCAGGCTCAACGCCCGCACGGCGAGCCACGTCTGGATACTTTCCAACAGAATCCAGACCAGGAGAAGGGCCGGCGCAAGTGCCCAATAGGGCCGCTCCGAAAGCCCGGTTTCCCGCATCAGCAAGGCCAGTCCGAAGCCGAAAAGCAGCCACCGCAGCCATCGGTTCAGCAAAACCAGCGCGAACACCGGCCCTCTGCGCAAAGCCGCCGAGCTGGCGAAAAACGCGACAGCCAGACCCACCGTCAGCCAGCCTGTGATCACATCCGTCATCGACCGAACTCCCCCCACCCTCCTGGGGTTGATGGCCGGACTTCCCCGAAACCGCTGCCTTCGATCTTCAACTCAATCGCAACGGCATCACCACGCAAAGGAAGTTCTCCAACGTCTTGAAGACCCCCGGGCTAAGCTCGTCCTTGAATTCCAGGTACACTTCGTCCTGCGGCACCGCCTTGAGCGGATCGAGCAGAAATTGCGGGTTGAAGGCGATTTGAACCTCCGGCCCGTCGTACTTGATGGCCATCGACTCATGCGACTCGCCGAACTCCGCACTGCGACCGCTGATCTCCAACAGATTTTCGGAGATGCGCATTTTCACCGAGTTGGTCTTTTCGCTGATCACCAGAGCGGCCCGGTGCACGCATTCCTGCAACAGCTCGCGCTCGATCCGTATCCGATGCTCCGTTTCCTTGGGGATCACCTGCTGGTAGTCCGGATAGCGCCCTTCCACCGTCTTCGATACGAGATACAGGTTGTCCACCAGCCCGCTTTCCTTCGATCCGTCGTCCAGATCGATTTCAAACGCGACCTGCCGGTCGTTGAAGGATATCTTCACGGAATCACCCTGGCCGAGAAGACGTTCCAGCTCGGCCACGGTTTTCGCCGGAAGAATCAGGTGCCCGGCGTGTCCGTCGGCCACCGGGATGTCGAATCCTGCCATAGCCAGACGCCTCCCGTCGGTCGCGACGAGCGTCAGCTTGTCATCAGCGAAATTGAAAAACACGCCGTTGAGGATGTAGCGGTTCTCGTCCGTCGATTGAGCGTACGAAACACTCCGCAACATGGCAGCCGCATCATCCTGCGGGAGGGTGTACTCGTGCTGGTCGTCGAAATCCGGCAGGGGCGGAAACTCGTCAGCGGCGATACCGACCATCTGGTACTTCGATCCACCACTGCTTATCTTCGCCGTGGGCTTCGAATCCGTCTCCATAAACACGTCCAGATTCGGGAGCTCGCGCACGATGGAGGACAACTTGCGCACGGGCAACGTCACGCCACCCTCTTCCTCCACCTCCGCTTTGATCGAACAACGGATGGCCAGGTCCAGATTGGTCGTCCGCAAAGTGACCGTCCCGTCCGAGGCCTCAATGAGCACGTTGCGCAGGATCGGCATGGTCGGGCGGGTGCCGACGACGTTGAGCACCTGGTTCAGGCCGTTGCTGAAGTGATCGCGGTTGACTTTGAATTTCATGGGCTTGGATGCGGGATACGGTCCGAAAAAAGAGAAAGAAAAACAGAATAGGAAGAAAATAAAATACTCTCTCTTCTTATTATTATGGTATGGGAATACGGGGAAAAACCTCCCAACCCTTTCTTTTTGAGGAGGATACGACTGTCATGACGATGAAGAAGGCGGGGGGAAAGTGCGGATCGAAGCGGAAGCACCGGGAACAACCCGGACTTGTGCGCCATGGCTCCGGGCTGCTGCACAGGCTTTTCCACAACTTCTTCACAGAGGGGCGGGCTATTTTTTGAGGGAATCAAGGTACTTCCAGAAGGAGTCGTGCTGCTCCAGCATCTGCTCTTCAGAAATGGGCAGTTTGAAGCGGTAGATGAAGTCGGTCAGGGTATTACGGTGCAGGACATAGTGGCAGAAGAGGGTCGCGTCCTGCCTCTCGAAGTACAAGCGATAGTCGCCAGCCCGCAAACGGAAGAGAGTCCTCCCGTTGCGGTGGAACTTCCCAAGAGTCTCGTCCGGGTGTTTCAGCCTCTCCGCGGTCAGGGAGCTGATCTGTTCGACGAGACCCATCTGAACGAATTTGTCCAGATCGTTAAGTTGCCGGATGCTTTGTTCGCTGAAATTGACTTGGAACATGGAAGAGGATGGCGCGATTCTCCATCATGAGCGTTCCGTTCAGGCAGGCAAACCCAAAGAGTGGGTTCCTTTTTGTTGCGCCCGGAGCCCGGGAACCCATTTTCTGCCATCCCATGAATTTTCTGCAAACCGGCGGTTGGATCGGAGGCGCCCTCTACGGGGTGGCGGCGTTGGTCGTACTTTATCTCTGGCGCTCGGACTGGAAAAACGGCCGGACCAATGGCTTCCCGGGGGCCTCCGGGGCACCGCTTCGGGTGTTGATGATCGCGGGCCTGGGAGGCGTGCTCCTCACGCTGTTGGAAACCGCAGGCGAATACGCCCTGGGGCTCAGTGCGGAACAGAGCGAATTGGCGGCCTTTGCCCTGGTGCCGCTCCTGGCCGCCGCCGTGATCGAAGAGGTTGTCTTCCGCGGATATCTTGTTGTGGAAAACCGGGGAAGGGTGTGGCTGTGGGGCAGCGTTGTCGTGTTTTCCCTTATTTTTGCGGTGATTCACCCCTATATCTGGAGTTGGGAGGACGGGCACCTCTCCATAGAATGGACTACGAAGGGGCTTTTCAGCACGTTCTTTATCTTCGTGAGCAGCCTGTGGTTTTATGCGGTGCGCTTCGCCTTCGGCAACCACAGTCGATCATTGCTGCCTTGTTTCATCGCCCACGGAGCCGCCAATTTCAGTGTGTGGGCGGTGAAAGGTTTCCAGGGCTTCTTGATCTGGTGAAAGTGAGCGGCGATACCCGTCAAAGAATCCGTCCGGGCCGGTAGTCCCTCCAGGCCGGATTCTTCCCGGAGAGGAACCCTTCGACCCGGTTCCGATAATCCTCCACCTGCATGCGTGCCAGTCCGGTGAGTTCCCGGGCACGTCCGATGACTTTCCGGACCGCCGGGATGTCCAGCGGGAAATCGGGATCGGCACCGAGGCGTTCGGCGAAGTCGTTTTCCGCACCCTCGCCGGACCGCAGTGCCCGCACCGCTGCCAGCGCATGTTTTTTAACCGCCGCGTGGGCAGCCTCGCGCCCGGCACCGGCCCGCACGGCTTCCATCAAAAGGGTGGTGGAGCTGAGAAAGGGGAAACAGGCCGCGTTTTCCCTTTCGATGACCGCCGGGTAGGCTTCCATTTGGTCGAGCACGGTCAGAAAGGTTTCGAACAGGCCGTCGATGGCGAAAAACGCATCGGGCAAGGCCACCCTGCGCACCACCGAGCAGGAGACGTCTCCCTCGTGCCATTGGTCGCCCGCCAGCCCTGCCGTCATCGCCTCGTACCCGCGCAGAAGCACCAGAAACCCGTTCACCCGTTCGCACGAGCGCGAGTTCATCTTGTGGGGCATGGCCGAAGAGCCTGTCTGTCCCGGAGCAAACCCTTCGGAAGCCGTCTCGTGCCCGGCCATGAGGCGCAGGGTGCGGGCGAAGTTCGCCGGACCGGTCGCGAGACCGAGGAGCGCGGCCACCACCTCGTGGTCCAGACTCCGCGGATAGACCTGGCCCACCGATCCGAGGCTGTTCCCGAAACCGAGGTGACCGAGGATTTTCTCTTCCAGGGCGGCGACCTTCGCGTCGTCTCCGTCGAAAAGGGTCCGCAAGTCGAGCTGTGTTCCGACAGCACCCTTCATGCCGCGGATCGGATACGCCCCCACAAGACGGTCGAGAGCCTGTCCCGCATGGAGCAGCTCTTCGCCGAACTGGGCGATGCGTTTGCCGAAGGTGATGGGCTGAGCGGGGACGTTGTGCGTGCGGCCCGCCAGGACGAGGTCGGCGTGTTCCGCAGCACGTTCGGAGAGGCGGACGAGTGCTGCGGTGGTTTTGCAACGGACCACTTCCAGCGCACGGGCCACCTGGAGCTGCTCGACGTTTTCCGTGAGGTCCCGGCTGGTCATGCCCCGGTGGATTTCCTCGAAGCCTGCCAGGGCGCAGAATTCCTCGATCCGCGCCTTTACATCGTGCCGCGTGACTTGCTCGCGGCGGCGGATGGACTCCGGATCGATCTCGTCAATGACCTTTTCGTAGGCCTCGATGGCTCCGGGCGATACCGTAAGCCCGAGCTCGGCCTGGGCCTTGAGCACCGCCAGCCAAAGCTCGCGTTCGAAGCGAATCTTGCCGGTGGCCGACCAGATGCTCCGCATCGCGGGCGACGCGTAGCGTTCGGCTAGAATGTTGGGGACGGATTCTTCTGACACGGATCGCATGGTGGCGGAAAGCAACAGCCGGGTCGAGCCCAAGAGGGTGCAGAAAAAAGCTCAGTGTGTAGATGCAGTCCAATTGCGAGCAGCGATCAAAACTAAAACCCCCATCGGACCATAAATTCAATCGGCTCGGAAAAGTCGCGGTCGTAGCCTTTCTTTACCTTCGCTTTAAGTAGTTTTTCGGGATATTTTTCCCAAGGATTTCGAGAACTCCGCGCAAAAACAACATCGCCCTTTTTGTTGCGAAGAACCACGAGATAACCGTTATATTCGACTCCGCCATAGTCCGGGTCATAACGAAAGTCGGTTCGCCGCGATTCCCACCGAACCTCGCTTTTCGGACTCAGGGTAATGGTGAAGTCCTGGCGAAGGAGGATCATGAATTTATCTTTATCAGCAGCAACGCCTTCTCCGATAATGACCAAGGTTCCATTAACATCCTTGAAAGTTTTTTCTATCTCATCGCTCTCAACGATAACGGTTGGCTTGACTTGGACCACTCTGTCGTCGATATCGCCATAGGAATTCTTATCGTCGTCTTCGCCCTTGTGGACCCGGATCTTGATTTTCGAATCCTCATTGAGATCAGCGTCATCAATCTTGAGGCGCTCCTCTTCCCTCCATTTTCTTACATAAGAGCGGTCTTCTGGAGAAAAGCGGCTCAAAGGAACGTCATAGTATTTAAGTCCGGTGTCGAGACGGATGGTAACAGATGTATTCGTCGCTTCCACGATGCGCGCTTTTATCTGTCTTCCATCGCTGCTCGTGAAGGTCCGGTATCCTTCGTCTGCCGAGGATACCGGGCTGAAGAAGAAGATCGGCACTGCGAAGAGCAAAGCGAGCCGGAGAATACCCTGGTGCTTCTTCATGGGACCTTTGTGACAGAATCAAGTTTGGAGATCAACCGGAATCGATCATGACCTGGCGGAGACGTGAACACAAACACACCATAATGATGCCGCATGTCGGTCATACCGCTGTCAGCTGAGAGGAGGTGGGAGTGTATCACTGCGTGAGCCGCGGAAAAAGGAACCAATCGAAAACCGGGATCGAAATCGTACCGAGCGAAACAACATCAACAAATCGGATTAATCTCCGGAAACGGGACATTTCTGTCCCGTGTGCGATGTTGTGCGCGGCGGGCATTTCTTTGCGGGTAGGAGACAACAGATGAGGTGAGCCCGGCCACCTTCTCGAGGACGCACTGACCAAAGTGCCAGAGCAATCGTTCCGGGGAACCGAAGCTTTTTTTCTGACAAAAATTGTCTTGTCAACAGTTTTTTAG
>CAYVUQ010000031.1:0-2063 GCA_964454915.1 uncultured Puniceicoccaceae bacterium | reverse complement strand
GTTTTTTAGTCTGACTTAATTTTTCTTGCCTGTCATTCACTACTGGGCGAGCCGAGCAGAAAAGGCATTGGGCGAAAAATCTCTCTTGCAGGCTTATGGATTGGTTGAACAGCGGCTTGAGGTTGAGATGGCACTGCCCGTCACGAAAAAGCAGCATCATGGATTCCGGAATTTTGAGCATAATCTGCGATTCTGGCTGAACGTTTCTGATCAAAAACGGCTAATGAGGGATCCGAATGAGGGACCAACAAGCCTTCGCCGATTTTCCTTGCATCGCTCACCGGTAGCAGCTTGGGTACGCCCAAAATCCCTGTTGGCTGTGGTGACCGTCGCTGTCCGTTGGTTGATCGCCGCCCGCCTGCGTCTCTTGATTTTATCGGAAACGAGACAGACCGCCTTGGGCTCCGCCCTCGGAAAAACAGGCCGAGATGTTCTGCAGAACGTCCCGGCATTGGGGGGGAAGAATCAAAACAATCGGATGGGCGTGCCCTTTCCGCGGATGTTCCGTGTCTTTTGGCGAACGTTCCGTGTTCGTCGGAAACAAAACAAACCCTGAACAAAAAAACATGAAAAACACGAGAAGAGTAAAAGTTCCCTGGCTTCGTTTTTGCCTGGTCGGCGGATTGGCACTTGGTGCCGTTTCGTTCGCACAAGGACAGCAGGAAGACATGTCCAAGGAAGAACTGCAGGAAAAAGTGCGGGACCTGAGTCGGCAACTGGAAGCCGCCAAGAAGGCCCTTGCCGCGACCGAGGAGAAACGGGTCGAGGAAAAGGAGGCGGCGGCGGAGGCCGATTCCCTTCAGGAGCAGCTGGACCGCATCACGGCCTCGCCGATGCTAGGCCCCATCACGTTCGGCGGTGCGGTCCGTGCGAACTACACCTACGGCGACTATCCGTCCACCGACGGCCCGTCCCGCGGGAGCGATGGCGGAAACTTCTCGCTGGACACCTTTCGCATCAACGCCGACCTGTCCTACGAATCCATCGTCGGGAAGGCCGAATACCGCTGGTACAATGGGTACAACTTCCTCCATACCGGTTGGCTCGGCTACAATTTCGACTGCGGGAGCCAAATCCAGGCCGGAGTGAACCGCGTGCCGTTCGGTGCCGGTCCATACGGTGTTTCGCAGAGCTGGTTTTTCGACCAGTCCTACTACGTGGGCCTGTCGGATGACATGGACCTCGGAGTCAAGTATCTAACGACCCTGGGCGAGACACAGCTTGCGGTGGCCTACTACTATTCGGCGCAGCCAAACGGTCTCGGGGTCACCGACCACGCCGCCCGCTACGATGCGGATTTGGTGGAGAACGACGATGGAGTCGGCTACAAGGAACGCAATCAGGTGAACCTGCGCGTCATCCAGCCGGTTGAGATCGCGGATGGGGTGACCTCCGATGTCGGTGCATCATTCCAGGTCGGGCAGCTGATCAATGAAGGTGATGTGGACAAGGGCGATGATGGAACCGCATGGGCGGGTGCCGTTCACGCTGTCAATCAGGTCGAGAACTGGAAGCTCGCGTTGCAGCTGACCTACTACGACTACGACATCGACGGGTCCGATCTGATCAACCGCGGTTTCTACGACTACTACGCGGACATCGCGACCGAAGGCTGGATTCCTGCCGCGTCGTTGAGCTATTACTACGAAACCAATGACATCGCCTGGCTGGACTACGTGATTCCCTACGTGGAATACAGTTCCATCGTCAAAAACGGTGAAACCTCCGCCGGAGCGGATTTCAAAGACAGCGAGCTTTGGACCTTCGGTGCCGCCTGGGCGCACAACGGCTGGTACATCTACACCGAGTACGCCTATTCGAACGGGAACTCGTTCGTGGGCGGCGAGCCCTTCACCAACTTCGGTGCCAACCAGGACGCCACCTGGCAGGGCCGGTTCAACATCAACTTCGGATACTACTTCTGATCCTTCCGGCGGCGGGCCGGGGCCGACGGAGATCTTTCGTCGGCTCCGGCTCCGGCCATCCGCCGACTCCCCTTTTTATCATGAGCGATTCCCACGTCATCGAGGTCCGAAATCTCTACAAGATATTCGGGCACAATC
>CAYVUQ010000030.1:5880-11557 GCA_964454915.1 uncultured Puniceicoccaceae bacterium | reverse complement strand
TCCCCCTCAATCATGGACGGGGCTCAAAAAGGACCCAATCCAGGCGACGAGGAACTGTACAGGTGTCCCGGGCCGACCTTTGCTTCTGTCGGTGCGTCCGTAAGAAATCAAGACCGGAGAAAAACCGAAGAAGGCGATGCCGGTTCGCGAGAAAAAGACCTCAGCGAAGGAACCTTTGAAGGCCCAAAATTCTCCATCCACTTTCCCATCCACTCTAAGCTAGTACCTGTTCTGATATTTGGTTCATGATACACGGGACTTCTGGCAATCCTCCGAAGCCTTGGCGGAGCGTGGAAACCCGAAACCAACGCGCCCATTCCGGGCACACACAAGACACTGCACCTGACCGCTATTGCGCTGCGCTCCATCGCGTCAGGTAAACTCGACGTTCAGGAAATGAAAATAGAAACCCAACCAGACGCATTTTTCACCGCTAATTTTCGCGATTGAGTGCAGTTCCGAACCATTTTCTGCACCATAACTATCAAACCTTCACAAATTCGGTATCAGCATCCAAATCGTCCGTAACAGTCGGCGGGCCTGAAGTTGCCGGATGGGGGCTTCCGTAATGTTTCAAGACCCGACGTATCCTGGGTGTCCCCGCCCGTCTCAGCGGGCTTCGGCGGGCAACTTTTGCGTTTCAGCAGAAGTTGGTGGAGCCGATCGGGATCGAACCGACGACCTCCACAATGCCATTGTGGCGCTCTTCCAACTGAGCTACGGCCCCTCTTTTCCGTTCGGAAAACGATGGAGGCAATCGGCAATGGGGGGAACCGTCAACACTTTTTCGAGCATCTCCAACGCCTTTCCGCGATGGCTGATCCCGTCCTTTTCCTCCGGCGAAAGTTCCGCAAAGGAGCGATCACAACCCGTCGGAGCGAAAACGGGATCGTACCCGAACCCGCCGTTTCCCTTCGGTCTGAAAAGAATCACGCCTTCACACTCACCCCGGAATGAGCGCACTGCCCGTCGGCCTTCCCCGTGAGCCAGAGCCAGCACGCAAACGAACCGCGCCGCCCTTTTTCGGGGCGACCGGATGAAGCGCATCCGTTCCAGAAGAAGCTCCCGGTTCGCCCGGTCATCTGCGTCGTCTCCGGCGAACCGGGCCGAGAGCACTCCGGGGGCACCGTCCAGAGCATCGACCTCGAGCCCGCTATCGTCGGCCAGCACGGGGATCTCCGTCGGCACCCGAGGACGCAGAAAGAGGGCCTTGCAGGAAGCGTTCCCTTCGAAGCTTCCTGCATCCTCCCGGCAACCGTCCATTCCCCCGTAGGCCTCCGCGGTGTCCACTGCAATCTTCAGACCCCTGTGACGGAACCATCGCTCGATTTCGAGTGCTTTGTGACGGTTTCCCGTCGCGAGAACCAAGTCGGCCCGGCGGCCTTTCTGTCGATGTTCCACCCATACAGAGTGCACCATAACCCACTGGAAATCAAGACCTCGGAACCGCAGGACAACAATCCCCGTCTTTGCTGATTTTCACCTTCGACTTTTTCAACTCAAGGCCCTAGAAATTCTTCTTTGCCACTCGAAAAGCGCATGTCTTTGCAATTCTACAACTATCTCCACCTTCTGGGCGTTATCCTTCTGGTTCTCGGTTACGGTTCTCTGCTCACCCGCGCCGTTCTGGCTCCCGAAAACCGGCCTTTCCGGGTGTTCGGCGCGGTCCTGGGCGGCTCCGCCCGGGCGCTCCTCATCGTGTCCCCCTTCGCGCTCCACGCCAACCGGCAATGGGGGTGGCCGCTCTGGGCCCATCTCAAGAACTGCAATTGGGTTGACCTGGGAATGGTGCTCGCCGCCATCAATCGGAAACGCTCCTGGAATACCGCCTTGTGGATCGCCGTCTTCCTGCTCGTGGCGGCTTCGGCGTGGCTCGGAACCTTTGGCAGAAATTTTGCGGCACTCCATTGAACCAACAGAATCAAGATTTCCCCTCCCCGCGCAGCAGCGGGCCGCGCATCGGATTGTTCGGCGGTACGTTCGATCCGATCCATCTCGGCCACCTGATCGTTGCCGAGGACGCCATGCGCGAAATCCACCTCGACAAGCTGTTCTTCGTCCCGGCACCGTCAGCCCCGCTGCGAACGGAAGAGCCGGAAACCCCCGCCAATGAGCGCCTCACTATGGTGGATCTGGCCATACGGGATTTTTCCGGATTCGAGACCGACGATTTCGAGGTCCGTCGGGACCGGCCGGTACCGAGTATCGAAACGGTCCGCCATTTCGAGAAACGCTTCCCCGGTGCCAGGCTTTTCTTCATCATCGGCGGAGACCAGGTACGCCGCCTCGGAGAATGGCAGGAAATCGCCGCCCTCAAGCGCAAGGTCACTTTCGTCTGCGCCCGGAGGGAGGAGGGCAACGTCTTTTCGCCAGGGGCCGATCTCCTTCCCCTGGCCTCGCGGAGGGTTGACATCAGTGCCACCGAAATTCGACGCCGCATCTCCCGCGGTGAGACGGTCCGTTCGCTTTTGCCCTCCGCCGTCGCCGACCGCCTGACACAAACCGGGCTGTATCGGGGTGGCTGATACCCGAAAATGCCGCCATTGCGGCACCTCATTTGCTCCCGTCGGAGACGAGGAATTCTGCTGCACGGGATGTGCCCATGTGCACCGGCTTATCGAGGAGGGGGGTCTCGACCGCTTCTACTCGCTCCGTGACCAGGAAATCGAGCCGGTGTCGCCCTCCGCAGGGAATCCCGCCGATTTCGGATGGCTTGAATCGCTTGCGGAGACCGCGGAAAAGGAGTGCACGACGGGAAACGCACGGCTCTCATTGGACATCAAGGGCATTTCCTGTGTGGGTTGCGTCTGGCTCCTGGAGGAATTGTTCCGTCGGCGGTCGGGCGCAGTGCGGATCGACATCCGACCGCAAACCGGAACAGTCTCGATGGAGTGGATACCGGGAGCGTTTTCGCCGGTTGGATACGCCTCCGAGATCCGCCGCTTCGGATACCGGATCGCCCCCCCGTCCACCGGCACTCGTGGGGATACCGGTCCGCTTCTGACCCGGATGGGGGTATGCGCCTTTCTCGCGCTCAACACCATGCTCTTCACTCTGCCCGGCTATCTGGGCATGGCGGAGAACTTTCGGTTTGCCGACACCTTCGAACTGCTTGCCCTGCTGTTTTCTACCCTCAGCTTCGGCGTGGGCGGCCTGTGGTTCGTCGGCAGAGCCTGGGACGCAGCCCGGATGGGCGTGCTCCACATCGACCTGCCCATCGCCATCGGGGTGACGGCCGCGTGGCTTGGATCGGTGGTGGGCTGGCTCCTGGGCTACGATCCCCTGGTGTATTTCGATTTCGTCGCCATCTTCCTTTTCCTTATGCTGGCCGGTCGCTGGCTCCAGGAACGGTCCGTGGAACGTAACCGCGCCCGTGTGCGGGCACTCGATCCGTCCCGCTCGCTCTACAGGATGGCCGGGGAACAAACGGAAAAGCCGGTCGCGGCACTGCAAAAAGACGACCGCTATCGCGTGCCGCCCGGAGGGACAGTGCCGGTTCTCTCCGTCCTGGAATCCACCGATGCCTCGATCAGTCTGGAAAGCATCAACGGCGAACCAGACCCGGTGGCAGTGCGCCGCATGGCCCGCATCCCTTCGGGAGCCACCCTTGTCAGCTCGAAGGAGATAACCGTGCGGGCCGAGGAGCGATGGGACGAATCGCTGCTGCACCGACTGGTCACTGAAGACGCGGGCGCCGGGCGGAATCCGTTGCTGGAGAAAGTTCTTGCCGTTTACACTGCCGTGATCATCGGTTGCGCCTTGATCGGTGGAACCGCCTGGACGGTCTTCGGTGGTGCCTTTCAGGGTTTGCAAGTGGCCGTTTCCATTCTGGTCGTCTCCTGCCCCTGCTCGCTGGGCATCGCCTGGCCGCTCATCAACGATCTGGCCGCCGCCACTCTCCGGCGCCGGGGGCTCTATCTCCAGCATGTCGAATTTTGGGGGAGACTTCCTGCGGTGCGGGACATCGTGTTCGACAAGACCGGCACCCTCACTCTCGAGATTCCGAAGATCGCCAATCCCGAGGTGTTCGATTCGCTGGACCGGAAGCAAAGCGAGTTTCTGCTGGCCCTGGTCCAAAGCAGCTTCCATCCCTTCGGGCGCGCATTGAGAGGGGATCTGTTGGCGCGGATCACGCGCCCGGCACGCCTGGAGTCTTTCGAGGAGATTCCGGGCCAGGGGGTGAGCGGAAAGGTTGGGGATGAATGTTGGAGCCTCGGCAAAGCGGGCTGGCGTGACAAGGAGGACCCCGAAACGGGGGGCACCGTCTTCGCCCACGACGGTCAGGTTCTCGCCCGGTTCCACTTCCGCGATGATGTCCGCGACGGTGCCGCAGCCGAACTTGCGGAGCTGAGCCGCCGCGGTTACGGGCTCGCGATCCTGAGCGGCGACCGCAAGTCCAGAGTCACCGAGATGGCCCGAATCCTCGGCATCCCCGAAGAACGTGCTCTCGGTGAACTCGATCCGCCCGCCAAAGCGGCCTGGATACAGAAGAACGCCCCCGGTCGCGCCCTGATGATCGGCGATGGTGCCAATGATGCCCTCGCCTTCGCCAAAGCAGTGTGCCGGGGATCGCCCCTGATCGACAAAGGGATACTGGAAAGCCGAAGCGACTTCTTCTTTACCGGACGCGATCTCTCCGCCCTGCGGGTCCTCTTCTCCGTGGCCGCCGTTCGCACCCGCAGACTGCGGCAGGTGTTCTGTTTCGCCGTTCTCTACAACGCATCTGCCGTAGGGGTCTGTCTCGCGGGTTTGATGAATCCGCTCCTCGCGGCCATTCTCATGCCCGCGAGCGCCCTTGCGACCCTTGCGATCGCTTCGCGCACCCGGTTGCCGAAAGCCTGACCCACACCGCACTCACTCCGCCCCCATCATCACTCCGGTCTCCGCCCTTGACAATCCATGCACACGGTGGGAATTTCCCGGCATGAAGGTTCTCACACGGCTTCAGCCCGCGTTCTCCGCTCCATGAATGGGGTGCCGGGACGATTCGTGAAGCACTATTGGGTGAGGGAGCCGGAGTCAACCCGGCCACACCGGACCCGTTTCGCGGAAGCCCGCCTGTTGACTCCCTAGACCGCCGCGATGAGCCGCATTCACGTTCTCCCCGACCATGTGGCCAACCAGATCGCCGCAGGCGAGGTCGTGGAACGTCCCGTTGCGGTCGTCAAGGAGTTGATCGAAAACAGCCTCGATTCGGGTGCCAAACGAATCCGGGTCGAGGTCGGGCGCGGCGGCAAAAGCTACATCCGGGTGACCGACGACGGCTGCGGAATGACGCCCGACGAGGCCCGCCTCTCCCTCCAACGCCACGCGACCAGTAAAATCAGCGAAGCGGACGACCTCCTCCACGTCTCCTCTTTCGGCTTTCGGGGAGAAGCCCTGCCCTCCATCGCCAGCGTTTCCGACTTTACCCTCCGCACCCGTGCGCGGGGAGAGGCGACCGGCGTCCTCATCCGCGTGGACAACGGCAAGGCTGCCGCAAGCCGCGAGGACGGAGCCCCGGAGGGAACCAGCATCGAGGTGGCCCGGCTCTTCAACACCGTGCCGGCCCGGCGCAAATTCCTGAAAACCGACCAGACCGAGGCCGCCCACATTCACCAGATGGTCCGCATCTTCGCCCTCGCCCACCCGGCGGTCGGTTTCGAGCTCCGTATCGACGGCAAGAACACCCTCACCT
>CAYVUQ010000030.1:0-5870 GCA_964454915.1 uncultured Puniceicoccaceae bacterium | reverse complement strand
CACCTCGCCTCCTTGCGCAGGTCTTCCCGAACGGATAGCGGAGATTTGGGGTCGGCGGCTCCTCGACCAGAGCCTCGCCTTCGAACGGCGTTCGGGTCCGCTTTTTCTCTACGGGCGCATCGGAAAACCTCCGCTCAGCCGCTCCACCCGCCAGGACCTCGTCTGCGTGGTCAACGGTCGTCCGGTGGAAAGCCGCACCATCCAGTACGGCATCCTCGAGGCCTGCACCGGCGTCCTCCCAAAAGGGCGCTACCCCGTGGCCTTCTTCTTTCTGGAAATACCGCCGGAAGCCATCGATGTAAACGTCCACCCCACGAAACGTGAAATCCGCTTCCGCGACGAGCCCCAGGTCCGCCGGGTGGTCGTGGAGACCGTGCTGGACCTTATGCTCGGCCACGACGGTAGCGGCACCGCCGATCTTTTTCCACCTTCCGGCTTTGAGAAGGTCGCGCCATCCTCTGCCCGGACCCTCTCCCGACCCGCACCGCCCACCCCGGAGGCGATTGCGCCACAGCCAGTCCGACCCCCCGGAGGTTCCACCGGCACACCCCGACCAGGCACCCCTTCTCCAGCCGAAACGTCCCAGCCGCAAAAACAGAGCACCGAACCGGATGCCTGGAATTACATCGGCCCGTTCGGTGCGTCCGGAGTGCTTTTCCGCTCCTCACGGGGACTGGTGGTCTTCCATCCAAAGGCGGCTACGGAGCGCATCCTCTACGAACAGTTTCTGCGGGAAAGTGAAGGCGAAGGCGTACAGACCCAGGGTCTTCTCATCCCCCAGACATTCGAGTGGGACCCCCTCCCGGCCCAATGTCTGGAGGAGCACCGGGAGACCTTTCTGAAACACGGCTTCGAGGTCGAATCGTTCGGGAAGAATTTCTTCCGCGTGACCTCCGTGCCCGCATGGTTCGAGCCAGGGCAAGCGGAAACCTTTCTCCACGACGCCGTCGGCCTCATCCGTGAAGGAGTTGTCCGCCCCGGCCAGGCCGGTGTGTTCCGGGAGCGCATTGCCTCCCTCGCCGCCCGATCCGCCCAACGACGGGAGAGACGTCTGACCGAGGACGAAGCCGTCCGCCTGCTCCGCCGGCTCCTGCGCACCTCCGTCCCCCACGCCTGCCCCGCCGGCAAACCGACCTTCATCGAATTCGAAGCCACCGACCTGGAACGCCGCTTCGGCCGCCCCCATTGACCAAACTTACATGTTTCAAGTGACGATCGTCACTAGAAACATGTAAGTTTGGGGAGGCGCGGGCTTGTTGTGGGCGGTTTGACAAATGGCCTTCGTCCCGGGCATCATCGGGGAAATCGTAATCCAGTGCCTTTTGGTACGTCCCGAGCCTTCAACCCGCCACCGCAGCTTGCCCTCCCGTTCAAACAACGAGATTCACCGCGAAACCCATGACGGGATTTCGGTGCCGATCTATCGCCCCTCGCTTCGGCGGCGGCTTGTTCTTTGGCCCGCCCTCCTCCTGATCCGCGCATGGGCCGCGACTTTGCGTATCCGCTTCGAAGAGGGTGTCGTGGAGAGAGTGCGTGCACCCGAGTGCCCGTCGATCCTCCTTTTCTGGCACAACCACATCTTCCTCGCCGTGGTCGCCCGCCGGAAGTTTCGCCGTCCCTTCCCGCTCTGCGCCATCGCCAGCACCAGCCGCGACGGTGCGTGGCCAGCCGCAATTTTTTCCATGGCCGGGGTGACCATCATCCGCGGGTCCAGCCACACCCGGGGAGACCGCGCCGCGCGCGAGATGCTGGCCGTACACCGCGGAGGCCAGGACCTGTGCCTGACCCCCGACGGCTCCCGCGGCCCCATCTACCACCTCCGGCCCGGTCCGGTATTCCTCTCGCGCAAGGCACACTCCCCGCTCATCCTCTTCGGTGCCACCTTCCACAATGCCTGGCGGCTCAGGTCCTGGGACCGTTTTTACCTGCCCAAGCCCTTCAGCCGGATCGACATCCGGGCACGCATCATCTCCACGGAAGAGCTGGCGGCTATCGATGACGACGAGCAAGCGCGCCGATTTCTCGAAGAGGCTCTTCTCGCCATCACGGAAGACCCCGAAAAGCAATAAGGGTTGTTTTCGCCCGTTTCCCGCGCTTGACTGCGCCTCCATGGACAAGCTCGAGGAAATTTTCAACCTGCAGGAGAAACTCAATCAGCGGATCGGCGTGAGCCTCCGCGATCTCGACGACGCTGAAAAGGCCAAATGGGTTCTCAACTACACCCGCGCGATGCAGCAGGAGATAGCGGAGCTGATCGACTCCGTGCCATGGAAATGGTGGGCGCGTTACCAGGAGTTCGACGAACAAAACGCCCGCGTGGAAATCGTCGATCTTTTCCACTTCCTCGTCTCCGCCGCACAGGCGTTGGGCATGACAGCCGAGGATGTCCACGAAGCCTATCTCGCGAAGAACCGGGTCAACCACGAGCGGCAGGAGTCCGGCTACACCACCAAAGACCACGAAGACTCCAAACACATCTGAAGCCGCCCCTCCGGGCGGGGTCTTTCCCATGCGGGCCGGTTTGCTGCTCCTGATTTTCGCCGCCCTCTGCCTGGGCGCGCTTTTGCTGGGCTCCTCCGACATCTCTCCCCGGCAAGTCTGGCTGGCACTGACCGCCCCCGGCTCAGCCGACCCGGCTGCCTCCTTTATCATCACGCACGTCCGGTTGCCCCGAGTGCTGACCGCAGCACTCGCCGGAGCGGCACTCGCACTGGCCGGCCTGAAGATGCAGACCGTCTTCCGCAATCCGCTGGCCGACCCGTACATCCTTGGCGTCAGCTCGGGGGCGAGCCTCGGCGTAGCACTGGTCCTCCTCACGGCGGCACCGCTGGGTGCCGGTGCCCTTTCCGGTGTTTTCGGGACCGGCTCGGCATCCGTAGCGGCGGCGGCTTCTATCGGTGCCGGAGCGGTGCTGGCAGTGATCCTGGCACTCGCCCGCCGCGTCAACGTGATGACTTTGCTGATCATCGGGCTGATGATCGCCTACCTGATCAACGCGCTCGTTGGCTTGCTCCTTTTCTTCGCGATGCCGGAACAGTTGCAGGGCTTTCTCTCCTGGTCCTTTGGACAATTCGGGGCAACCACATGGACGCAGCTGCGCGTGTTCGGTCCGCTGGTGCTGGGTGCGGGCCTCTTCGGCGCACTCCAGTTCAAATCGCTGGACGCGCTCCTGCTCGGCGAGGAACAGGCCCGGCTGCTCGGGGAGAATGTCGAACGCTCCCGCTTGCGCATCCTCGGCACGGTGGCGGTGCTCGCCGGTGCCGTCACCGCGTTCTGTGGTCCGATCGGTTTCCTCGGCGTGGCCGTCCCCCACCTCGCCCGCGGGCTCTTCCAGACCCGCTCCCACCGCCGCCTTATCCTTCCCGTTTTGCTTCTGGGTGCCTCGCTTGCGTTGCTCGCGGATCTGGTGGCCCGGCTGCCCGGTTCGTCCGCCACCCTTCCGGTCAATGCCGTGACCGCCTTCATCGGGGCACCCGTGATCATCGCCGTGCTTCTGAGGGGGCGGCAAGGAGGTCCGACCGCATGAGCACACCTGTCCTCCGCACCGTCGATCTTGTTTTCGGCCACCGGAACCGGAAGAGCGACATCGCGGTGGGCGGACCGGTCTCACTGGCCATGCCCGGCCCCGGACTGGTCTGTCTCCTCGGTCCAAACGGGATCGGCAAGAGCACCCTTCTGCGCACCCTTGCCGGACTACTGCCTCCCCTCGAAGGGCGGGTACTCCTCGGGGAAAAGGACCTGCACGACTTCGCGCCCCGCGTCCTTGCCCGCGCCCGCGGAATGCTTTCTGCGGGTGATCCCGTTCCCACAGGGATGACGGGTGGGGAGTTCGTCGCCATCGGGCGACACCCCCATTCCGGCTGGACCGCCAGCCTCGATCCGGGAGACCGCCGGGCCATCGACCGCGCACTTGCGGAGTCGGGTGCCACGGCCTTCCGCGACCGACCCGTGGAGCAACTGAGCGACGGCGAACGGCAACGGGTGGGCGTCGCCCGCTTGCTGGCGCAGGAGGCACCGCTGCTCTTGCTCGACGAACCCACGGCCTTTCTCGACCTGCCCTCCCGGATCGAGCTTCTCGATACTCTCTCCTCTCTCACCCGCACGCGCGGGCTCTCCGTTCTGCTCTCCACGCACGATCTCGACTCCGCCCTCCGCCATGCCGATACCCTGTGGCTTTTCGACCGGGACCACCGTCTGCATCACGGAACTCCCGAAGACCTCGCTCTGGCCGGACGGGTGGGCCACGCCTTCGACTCTCCCCGCCTGCGCTACGACACCCGCGAGGCCCGTTTCCGGCGGACCGCACCTGACGGGACTCCCGTGCGCCTCGCCGGCGATGGAGCGGCACTGCTCTGGACCCGCCGTGCTCTTGAGCGCACCGGCTGGAAACCTGTCGCCGAGGCACCCGGCAACCTGCCCTCCGTTTCCGTCTCCGGCACGTTTCCCGATCTCCGCTGGACCATCCGGTGCCCCGGAAAGCCCGATGCGCAGGCCACATCGGTCGCCGATTGCCTGCATCTACTCGAACAATCCAGACCTCAAATCTGACACAAACTTGTGAAACATCGCGCTGAGCCTGCAATTTGTTCGCCGTCAGACACTTATTGTCAGGATTCCGGTTGCCCTCCGCGCCGGATTCCGCCGGAATCGAGCCCCAACATGGGTGAACCGACCACTTCCACAGAGAAACGCCACGTCGTCCTCGCCAGCACCATGCGGAGCGGGTCCACGCTGCTCAAGGCTCTCCTGGCCACGGCACCCGATATCGCCCACCTGCCGGAAATCAACTTCCAGACCCTTCTCTTCTCTCCCCGGCACCTCGCGCGCCTCGACCAGAGCGTCCCCGAACCTGTTCTCCTGCTGAAACGTCCGGCCTGGTTCCACGAGACCCGGCACTATCCGGTCGTGCCGGACGATCCGTCCGTGAAGCGCATCATCCTGCTCCGCGACGCCTACGACACGGTGCGCTCGGTTGGCCGAATGCTCCTCGGCAAGCGGTTCGACCGTTTTCCGGGATTGTGGGGGCAGCGTTTCCTCGCCCGCCGCTACTGGGTGCCCGCCACACATTCCCTCCTCGCCCATGCCGCCCGCCACTCCGAAGTGGCGACGACCGTCCGCTACGAAGACATCCTGAAGCATCCTGAAGAAGAAACCCTGCGTCTGTTCCGATTCGTCGGTTCCGTTCAGGACACGGGACTGCGTTCCTACGAGACGCCGGAAACCTTCCGTTGGAAGTGGGGCTCGGACGACGGCAGCCCACAGATCCGCACCCGGACTGTCCAGCCCCCACGCAAACCATCGACGGAAGACGTGCGCCGGGCCGCCTCCATCGCCGCCATCCCGGCAGTCCGGGATCTGCGCGCCCAGGCGGGCTACGCCAGCCAATCGTGCTAAACAAGACCCGGGCGGACTGCTACCCGCCGGATTCCCGCACCAACTTCTCGGAGATCATCTCCCTTAGTTTCAGGGTGGAGAAAGGCTTGGCGAGCACGGCGTCCATCCCCGCCCGAAGGCAGTCGTTCTGCTCATCCTCCATCGCATTGGCGGTTACCCCGATGATGGGGACGGCCCGGTGTTCCTCGCCCGCCTCCCCCGCACGGATGCGTCGGGTAGCCTCCAGGCCTCCCATTCCCGGCATGCGGACGTCCATCAAAACAAGATCGAATTTCCGCGCCCGCAACTGCTCCAGAGCCAGGCTGCCGTCTTCAACCGATGAATACCGGTGACCCGCTTTTTCCAGAACCTTCTCCAACACCAGCCTGTTCACCGCGTTGTCCTCTGCGACGAGAATCAAAGCCTCCTCTCCCCCGGTGGAAACATCCCTCGAATCCCCGGCTTTGGCGGGGACTTCGGACCCCTCCCGCATGAGC